>CAYXQX010000001.1:0-34503 GCA_964467485.1 uncultured Porphyromonadaceae bacterium
TATTATTAATTTCAATAGTATTAGTATATCCTGATTCAGCCCCTGACTGGTAGTTTGCTGATACTTTGTAGCTGTTGTAGATTTTGCGATCGACATCGCGATCCAGGTATGTTGTAGAGCTGGTTGTAGTTAGAAGCTCATTATTGCGATAAATATTATATCCGCTTACCATATTTGGAAATAGTGGTGGATTCCATGATAACTCAACATCATAAGGACTAACAAATGCCAGCAAGAAGTAGGGAGGGAGGATTACCCTATTTGAAGGAGCAAGTTCAGTGTCCCATATCCCTCTACCAAAGGTGGAGGCTCTTAGTCTCGACTCATTGCGATTAAAGCGGTCGTAATAAATTTCTAATTCGCTTACCTCAACTGAAGCTGGCAGTTCTGTGCCATAGAGCACCCAGTCGTCCATTTCAGCATTCTTGTAATAAACCCCGGCATCAGTTCCAATATACAGACCTTCATTTGATGACCTGTCGTATTCGATATTGTTTACTGGTATTTCAGGGATAGTTCCGGATATATTGTCCCATGACTCTCCTCTGTCAAATGATTTAAAAACCTTGCTTCCTATAGTCATGTATATTATATCGGCATCATAGGGGTGGCATTCCAGGTCGCTTGGATTGCCCGACATAGGTTTTGCATGGGTAAGGTCGATCCACAGTGGCTTAGGCAGCATGTTATCTGTCCTGAAAATTTTGCCGTCCTGTCTGGAGAAGAATAATAAGTTAGAGTCTGCCGGGGATGTTTCAACAACCTGACAGTTAGATCCATTGCTACCACCCAGATTGTCTGAAAGCTTTGTCCATTTAATGGAGCCTGCGGTTTTTATGTTTTGACAAATCCAGATATTTTTGTACCCGATTATCATGGTGTTTGCATCCCATTCTGATAAGCGGTAAGGTGTTACCCATGCTCCGGATTCTGTAATGCCATTTACATCTTTAGCCGCAACCTGCCGGGAGCTTCCCCTGTCATTTCTACGTGTTATGTTTCCATAATATATTGAAGTGTAGCTGTATTGGTCGGAATAAGGATCAACCATACATTCAAATCCATCTCCGCCACCGGTGGTTTTCCATCCATCAGGGGCATGTGTTGCACTTCCATTATCCTGGAAGCCCGCAAGATATTTCTCCTTATTTGTAGCACTTACACCAAGCTTATACATCTGGCCTATTCCCAATCCAACACTGATATCCGACCAGGATTCACCTTTATTATCTGTATAGTAAATACCTCCGTCGTTTCCGAGATATAGTCTGTTATTCAAAGGGTTGTAGTCAAGTGTATGATGATCGGCATGAACCGTATTAGTGCGGTCGCCGGTCCAGTGGCCTGTGCATTTCCAGGTAACACCCGAATCATTAGAACGCCACATATTGATTCCTCCTGTGTGGACTATATTGGCATTATTAGGGTCGACATGAATAACCAGGTCATACCAACTTTGATTCCTGTCATCAGTGCCGTCATATGATCCACCAAGGATATTCGGTGAGTCGGATTGGAGGGTGAAGGTTTGCCCCGAATCACTTGACCGGAAGCACCCCTTATAGGTACCACCGATAACAATATATACAAGGTTATTGTTGGCCGGAGTAACTCCTATTACTATTCTCCCGGTGGCAGTAATTCCTTCTTCTTCACCGATAAGAGTCCAGCTTTCGCCTCCGTCTGAGCTTCTGTAAAAGCCTACATTAGATGAAGTATAGGCAACATCAGGATTTCCTGGTTTATATTTTATGTCTCTAAAGTTTTCTGAGCTTGTGTTGGGTGAGGTTTTTACCCAGGTTTCGCCAAAATCGGTCGTTTTATACACGCCTCCGTTGGCAGCAGCAAGGACAGTATTAGGATCCGACTCATTTTGAGCAAACATCCCAACTGTTATTTCATCCATTCCCTCGTTCCTTATTTCCCAGCTTTCGCCTCCATCCATACTGATCATATTACCAACACCCCAGTCGTCACCTCCATCTCTGTCGCCTGTTCCGATAAGTATTTTATCAGGATTTTCGGGATGAATAAGAATCGCTGAGACACCTAATGTGGGTAAAGGATCTGTATGAGAGATCCATGTTTCACCGCTATTTTCACTAATCCAGAAGCCCCCGGAAGGAGCACCAACATAAATTTTGGCTGTATCTACCGGGTCAAATGCTATGGCGTTTACACGGCCTATTCCCATATATCCGAGTGGAGTTGTTCTGTTTCGTGGACCAAGTTCAACCCAGGTTTGTTGGCCAGATTTCATGCTTGACTGTTCAGGATGAGCCTGGATGTAGGTGTTATATTCCCTGGCAGTTTTACCTGATTCAGGAAATTCACCATTTTCATCAATTCGGCTTTCCCAATAATGTTCCCATCTTTTAAAAACACTATAACCCATTCCTTTTGATGGTTCCTTTTTTTCCCACCAGGCATAAAATGCCTTTTGAGTTTCGAAAAAATTAATATTCCTGTCAAGCATCATCTCTTGCCAGTGAGGGTTCTGGGCATATTCCGATTTGCTTAATGGCTCAAATTCGGATTGGTTCTGACCGAATGAGGAAAGACTGATGGTTAAAATCAGGATAAATGAAAATGTAAAATGCATGATTTATAGATAGTTAATAATTATTGAACAGTAATTTTCGTTTTGTATTCTTTGTGACCGGATTTTATCAAAAGCTGATAGATACCTTTAGCTTTACCTTCAAGATTGACTCTTTCAATGTGATTATTGCTCAAATTCTCTATGGTTTTTTCAAAAATTACCCGTCCGGTAATATTATAAACAAATATCCTGATGTTTGATTCATCAATATTCATAATGCTAATGTCAAAAACCCCATTGCTTGGATTAGGAAACACTTTTATTTCGGAATCTAATGTAAGTAGACTTACTAAGGTTGTGTTATGGAATATCTCAATGTTGTCAATACCGGCTCCCCATCCATGTTCATTACTGTCGTCATAATAAAATCCAATCTGGGCTTCCTCCGTCAGCGCTTCTTCGGGTAGATCAATTTTTTCTTCCATCCAGGCCCATTTATTAGCAGCTGTTGCGTCAAGCGTCTTAATCTCCACCCAGTCTGCTTCTGAGGAAGTTCTGTACACTACGGATAACTTATCATAGTTACGATATTTCCTGAGAGCATAAGAAAATTTAAGGCTAATTGTTCTGCCGGTGAAAGAGCTCAGGTCAATTTCAGGGGTAATAAGGTAGTCGGTAACATGCACTCCAGCACCTGCCAGACCTGAATTGACGCCGAAGAACAAGCCATCATTTTCCTGAACGCCTAACTCAGAGGCAGTACCATGTTCCCAACCTTCGAAACTAAATTTTGCTTCCCAGCCAGCAGATCCTTTCTCAAAATTCTGAGCATATGGAAGCTCTATGTCGGCTAATGGAGTTGCCATAGATGTGTTGGAGGGGCCAGATTCCTGACCGTTTGTATATTGTGCAGTAATGTGATAATTATAAGTGATTTCCGTAGTAACATCTCTATCGAGGTAGGACGTTCCTCTGGTGGTTCCTATTTTTTCTCCATTACGATAAATCCAATACTCTAGCACATCCTGGTTATAAAATGGAGCTTCCCATTCAAGTTCCACTATGTCTTCATAAGCCAGAGTTGTTAATAGATTAGGAGATAAAACACCTGTAGTTTGAGCAAGTTCGATTTCCCACAATCCTCTTCCGAATGTTGATGCACGCAGTCGACTTTCGTTGCGGTCGGCCCTATCGGTATAGATTTCCAAATCAGTTACTTCAACACTTAAAGGCAGGCTGGTTCCATGTAGAACCCATTCGCTCATTTCGGCATCACGGTAGAAAACACCGGCATCAGTTCCAACATACAGTCCTTCAGGTGCAGTTTTATCAAAAACTATTGTGTTGATGTTGATCTCAGGCAAGCCATCAGAGATATTTTCCCAGTTTACTCCTTTAGTTTCTGACTTAAAGATGTGGGTTCCGATGCTCATGTAAACTATCGCAGGATTATATGGGTGAGACTCTATATCACCTGGAGATCCTCCCTGAGGTTTGTTTGCGGTAATTTCTGTCCAAAGAACAGTGTTGTCCATAAGATTGTCGGTTCTGAATACCTCTGATCCACGAGCTACATAAAACACATTGAAATCGGCAGGAGAATGCTCCACAATACTACAGTTGTTACTGTTTGAGCCCCCAAGATTGTTTGAGATCTTTCTCCAGAATACAGTGCTTTGTGACTTGATATTGGTTGACATCCAGATATTCTTATATCCTATCATCATTGCGTTGGGGTTCCCCTCGTGAATGCAGAAGGGTGTAACCCAGGCACCTGCTTCGGTTATTCCATTAGTGTTTTCACCTGCAATCTTTCTTCCGTTGGTATTATTGTAACGACGCGTTATAGCCCCATAATAGATAGTTGTGTAGCTATACTTATCGTCGGAAGGGTCAACTGCGCATTCCATACCGTCACCACCTCCTGTGCTGTACCATTCTTCGCCCATCCATGTGGCGGTTCCATTATCCTGAAAACCTGCTACCGTTTTATTTCTGTTTGTAGCGCTCACACCTAGTTTATACATCTGGCCAATTCCTAAGCCCTCACTGATCTCAGACCAGGATTCACCCTGATCGTTGGATAAATAAATTCCCCCATCATTACCCGCATATAAGGTATTATTTAAAGGGTTATAATCGAAGGTGTGCTGGTCGGCATGCACCTCATTAATCCCGTTTGCACCATACCAGTGACCTGTAATAGTCCAGGTTTTACCGGCGTCTCTTGAAATCCAGGTGTTAATACCGCCCACATGCACAATATCCGGGTTGAATGGGTCGATATGAATCATTAAATCATAGCCTGCCTGACTCTTGTCATCGTCGCCAACAGGACTATATCCCAGTATGTTAGGTGAGTCTGATTGTAGAGTAAAAGTCTGTCCAAAGTCTCTCGAAAGGAAGCAGCCCTGGAAAGGTCCACCGCCTGCTACAATGTAAACAAGGCTGTCGTTAGCAGCTGTAACGCCGATCACTTTTCGTCCACCGGCAGTAAGACCTTCGTCACTCCCAATAAAGGTCCATGTTTCTCCACCGTCTTCACTTCTGTAGAATCCGCTATTTGATGTAGCATAAGCAACCGACATATCCCCTGGTTTGAATTGTATATCTCTGTAGTTTGCTTCGTTCTCCGATTTTTTCTCCCATGTATCACCAAAATCAGTTGTTTTAAAAATTCCACCATTGGCAGCAGCCAGAATAAAACTTGAGTTGGTTTCATGTTGGGCGAACATTCCAACAGTAATATTTCCTATCCCATCATTAAACTGAATCCATGTTTCTCCACCGTCAAAGCTTTTAAAGGTTCCGAGGCCTGCATCACTTCCACCATCACGGTCGCCGGTTCCAATCAGAATAACATTAGGCCTGTCGGTCATCGAAACGATAGCAGAAACGCCTATTGTAGGCATTGTGTCTGTTGTGGTTCTCCAGTTTTGGCCACCATCATTGGTGATCCAGAATCCTCCTGAAGGAGCGCCAATATAAATGGTTTCAGTATCGGTTGGATGAAAAGAGATAGCATTTATTCTCCCTACACCATCATATCCGCCAAAATTAACACGGGTTTTTGGCCCCAGCTCGGTCCATGTGGGTATTCCTGTTTTTGAACCTTCTACAACTGGATACTCTTTCATATATCTGCTAATCTCATTATATGTTTTTCCGGCTTCTGGAAATGAGCCATCAGCATTTACCCGGTTTTCCCAGTACCATTCCCATCTTTTGAAAACAGTGTAGCCCATGCCTTTTGAAGGAGTGCGGCTTTCCCAGTATGTATAGAAAGCATTTTGGGTTTCGAAAAAGTTGATCTGATGATCCAGCATCATATCAAACCAATGGGGATAATTTTTGTAATCGCTCTGTGTGAGAACCTTTTTTTCTATCTGATTTTGCCCAAACAATAATTGGCTGGAGATTAATATAATTGCGACAAGTCCTAAGCTTTTCCTGAAATTCATTTTGAGTAAATTTTGTAAAAAAATCGTTTATAATACTTCCATTACAAAGTTAAAAAAAAGGCTCCAACAGCAGTTATTATATCTTGCCGAAGAAACCTTAAAAAACCTTAATAATATTTTTTCATTCATCACACCCACACTCACACCATGTAGCCCCACCAGGACTCGAACCTGGATCTACAGTTCCGGAAACTATTATTCTATCCCTTGAACTATGGGGCCATTTGCCAAAATCATTTGGCTGGGCAAAGGTAGGCTATCTTGTTTGCATACACAATAACTTTTTTAGAGTATAGTTGTTATCCTTTTATTATTAAAAAGGCGCATACTTGCGCTCAAAACTAATTATTACACTTTAATTATGAGAAAAGTTATTTTATTAGCATTTGCAGCAGCTCTGCTATTTTCCTGTACAAAAGACGAATTGACCTATCAGGATGGTACTTATAAAGCAGTTGAAGCTGAATTTGGTTATGGATGGAAAGGTTATTTAAATATAACCATTAGTGAAGATGCTTTAAAGGCAGTTGAGTTTGATTATTTGGATGAAGATGGAAATAAGAAGTCAGAAACCACAGCTGAGAGTTACCCAATGGTACCGCATCCAAGCACTTGGATACCTCAGTATGAATCAACTTTGTTGAGCACTGAGATTGTGGAATATGCTGAAATTGATGCCGTAACTGGTGCAACCAACGCAGGTACTGCAATAAATAAAATGGTAAATGCTGCTCTAGAAGCTGCGAAAACAGGAGATACTTCTGAACAAGTTATTATTGACTAAGTTCTTTGTATTCTGAGATAAATAATCCCTGGTGTTATGCACCGGGGATTTTTATATCATGAAAAGATTATTATGTTCAAGAAAAGGAGTATATAATCTGCCCATAGCGTTGCATGGAGACAATGAGAAAGCTGGAATACACTAATGGCAATAGGTCGTTTGCAATACGACTGTGAAAGTGGTCAGCTCATCCTTAATTGAATTCAGTTGAATATCGCCATTCATTGCTAGCATTATTTGCTTACTGAGGCTAAGGCCAACACCCGAACCGTCATCTTTAGTTGTAAAAAATGGGATAAAAATCTGCTCTCTTATTTCAGGAAGTATCTTTGGCCCGTTATTAGAGATTTCAAGTCTCACAGAATTAGTTGCCTTTATCAATCTGACCATTATTTTAGGCATCGCAACATTTTCGATTTCCAGTGCTTCGCTTGCATTCTTTATCAAGTTAATAATTACTTGAGATAAGAGTTTCTCGTCGGTATTAATCATCAGGTTATCTGGAATTTCCTTCTTAATATCGATTGACCTGCAACTTGTGAAGGTGCTGGCTGCCATGAGGCTATTTTCAACTAATGCCGACAAATTTACATGTGAGAGTTTAGGTGCAGGGAGTTTTGTAAACCTTCGATAATGATCAACAAAGTTCATTAAACCGAGGCTCCGCTCTTCAATAACTCTAAGCCCTTTTACGGTGTTTTCAATTGTATTGGAATCAATATCTTTTTGATTAATAATTTGACCGTTTTTGGTGAAATAATTCGATATTACCTGAGATAAAGTGGTTATTGGGGCTATGTTGTTCATGATCTCATGCGACAATGTTCGAGCTAGTTTAATCCAGGCATCCACTTCTCCATTATCTAACTCCTTTGTTATATCGCTAACCGCTACCAATCTGACAAGGTCTTTTGCGGTAGTAATCTCAGACAATTTGAACAGAAGCTTTTGTCCATATTGGTTTTCAAAGATTGCTGATTGTTGATTGAGATTCTGATGCATAATAAAATCTGGCAATGCATGGTCAATAGCAGTTAAGGCGCTTATGTGATAATGATCCTGCAAATTTGTAAGCTTCATTGCTGCAGGATTAATATTAATCACTCTCCCTTTTTCGTCTATTGAAAAAAGTCCTGTTGCGGATTGTTTAATAACTTTGAGATAATATTGCTCTTGAGATCTAATGTCGATTTTTGTTTCTTTGAACAGTTCGTTCAACCTTTCAATTCCAATGTATACTTCGTCCATCGATTTGTTGCCTGTATTTGAAGGAACCTTTAGTGAAGTGTCTTCATTTTCAATACCCAGAAGGAATAGAGAAATCAATTGATTTGTATTGTTAAAATACTTTATAATATTGATTATTCTTTCTATCAATAATACCAACGGGACGAGACAAAGTAAATAGGCTTCTTTCTCAAAAAATAGAAATGCTCCTAATATGGATAGCAAAATTATTAGGATCAATCTTGATAAGATTGCATAATAAAACTTTTTTGAGGTTATTCTCATGGAAAGAAGATTAAAGGAATCAACATTAGAGATTTTATATCTCAAATATCATATCTACTAATTTTATTATAAAGTGTTTGACGGCTTATCCCCAAATTCTTAGCAACAGTACTCATATTCCCATTTTCCTTATGGATATTTGCAAGGATCATGTCTTTTTCCATGTCCTCCAAGGTTTTATTATGCAGATCCTTTTTAATACTATTTGGATCATCACATAAGGAGAAACTATCCTCACTTATAACCTTATCGTCAGCTAGAATTACGGCCTTTTCCATGGTATGCTGCAGCTCTCTAACATTCCCGGGCCACTTGTAGTTTAGAAGTTTCTGAAGTGCTTTTTGATTTATTTTCAAGCCATATTTCTCGTACTTATCAGCATACTTCTTCAGATAAAAATCAGCAATTAGTAATATGTCGTTTCCACGATCCCTTAAGGGTGGCAGATCTATAGTTATTGTATTGATACGATAAAGTAGATCTTCACGAAAAAGATCAACAGAGATCATTTTCTTAAGATCCTTATTGCTTGCTGTGATTAGTCTAATATTAATAGGTATTTGAGTATTGCTTCCTAGTCTAACGATGCTTCTGTTTTGTAAGCTGCTAAGCATTTTTGATTGGAGTGTTAGCGATAGATTACCAATCTCATCAAGAAAGAGTGTTCCATTCTCAGCAGCCTCAAATTTCCCGATCCGGGTTGCTTTAGCATCTGTGAAAGATCCTTTCGTATGTCCAAAAAGTTCGCTTTCAAAAAGTGTTTCACTAATAGCCCCCATATCAACGGTAAGCATTATTTCTTTTTTTCTTTTAGAAAGCATATGGATTTCACGGGCGATAAGTTCTTTGCCAGTTCCATTCTCCCCTGTAATAAAAATATTAGCATCGGTAATTGCCACCTTTTTTACCATGTCCATCAACCGTCTAATGGGTGGAGATTGTCCTATAAAGAGTTGTGCTGACGGCTTCAGCTCTTGTTTCAATGTTTGTGTTGTCTTCAACAATGATACATTCTCTATTTTGCTTTTCCTCAATTCCAAAGAAGCATGTAGGGTGCTTATTATCTTGTTATTCTCCCATGGTTTTAATATAAAATCGAATGCTCCCTGTTTCACTGCTTTGACAGCTAATTCAACATCACCATAAGCGGTAATCATTATAACGCTGATTGATGGATCGCATTTTTGAATTTGATTTAACCAGAAAATCCCTTCATTTCCATTGTTAACACCTGTTCTGAAATTCATATCCAGCAATACAACGTCTATCTGGTACTTCCGAATTGTGGAGACTAAAGCATTAGGACTCTTGAGAGTATACACTTCGTCAAACTCCGTTTGCAATAGCATCTCAAGTGCGGTTAATACACTTTTGTTGTCGTCAAGGATAAGGATCTTGCCTTTCATGATTTGAAAAGACTTGTTTCTGTAAATATAGAGATTTGTCAACTAGATGTACAGCATCTGTCAAATATGTGGACATATAAGATTAACAAATCCTATATCAATTTTTATAATTGGCTGATCAGCAGGCCAGTAAGATATGTGGCATAAAGCTTGAATATAAACACACTATGGTAAAAATTGAAAAATTAACAAAAGTATTTAGTACTGAAGACATTGAAACTTCAGCACTAAGAAGTGTGAATATCCATGTGAACGAAGGAGATTTTGTTGCAATTATGGGGCCATCCGGGTGTGGAAAATCCACCTTACTTAATATTATTGGCTTGTTAGATAGTTCAACTTCCGGTACTTATATATTTAATGGAACAGACATTACTAACTATAAAGAAAAAGATCGGACTCAATTTCGCAGGGGGAATATTGGCTTCATTTTTCAGAGTTTCAATCTGATCGATGGAATAAATATTTATAATAATGTTGAACTCCCATTAATGTATCTGAAAATGAAAGCTTCTGAGCGACGTAGCAAGGTTGAAGAAGTATTAAAGCGGATGAAGATCGGCCATAGAGCAAAACACTTTCCTCAACAGCTTTCTGGAGGGCAACAACAACGTGTAGCTATTGCCAGAGCGGTTATTGCTGGTCCACAACTAATTCTGGCAGACGAGCCTACTGGTAACCTTGATTCAAAAAATGGTATTGAAGTGATGAATCTATTATCAGACCTTAATAAGGAAGGAGCCACCGTTTTGATGGTTACTCACTCCAATCGAGATGCCCATTTTGCCCATAAAGCAATAAACTTGCTTGATGGACAAATAGTTGCTAAAAATGCAAATGAAATGTAATCCCCTAACAGGCCAGATTCAACTTTTTAAAATTAAATCATGATAAGATATTATTTCAAAATTGCCCTTGCAAATATTAGACAAAGTAAAGTCTATTCCTTTATAAGCATTTCAAGCCTTACTGTTGGAATGGCTATCAGTATATTACTTTTAATCTACGTTTCAGATGAATTGAGTTTTGACCGGTTTCATGACAAATCTGACAATATCTACCGATTATGCCATGAGGATCATCCCTATCAAGCACCTCAAACAGCACAAATTCTGCTTGATCAGCTTCCAGAGATAGTTAACGGAGCACGAATTCTCCCGAGAAATAATATAACTGTTCAAATTGGGGATCACCGTTTTATTGAAATGGAAGTGGCCTTTGCTGATGCAGAACTTTTTAATATTTTCTCCTTTAATTTTAATAAAGGCCAGGCAGAAGCAGCCCTTGTGCAACCTGGGGCAATTGTTATATCGGAAAAAATAGCAGAAAAATATTTTGGCGAGAAAAATCCGATGGGCGAAATACTGAGGCTCGAAAATGAACGTGATTATACGATTACGGGTGTAATTGAGAATATCCCAACGAACTCTCACTTTCGCTATGACTTTTTTGTCACCCTTTCTGATGCCAATGAAGTTTATGGAAAGGAGTTAATGAATAATTTTGGCTGGGAAAATTTCCTCGTGTATTTTGAGATACAGGATGAATTCTCAGTGCCAGATCTGGAAGCAAAAATTGACAATTTATTAGATCGGAATGATGACCCGGATGATCCCCAAGTGAAATATCATATTCAAGAGCTGAAAGATATTCATCTTCATTCTGCGCATTTTAATAATGATATTCAGCCTCAGAACAGCATTACTTACGTACTTATATTTTCAGCTATTGGTTTACTAATTCTGCTGATAGCATGTTTTAATTATATTAATCTTTTAACTGCCAACGCAACTACCAGAGTAACTGAAATTGGAGTCAGAAAAAGCTTTGGAGCATCTCGAAGTCAATTGTCAAAGCAATTCATTTGTGAATCTGTTACGATTCTCTTGATTTCAACAGTCCTGGCCCTTATTCTTGTTAAAACTATTTTACCAATTTTTAATGAACTATCTGGAAAAGATCTTTCAATGTTGATCCTATTAGATAGGAATAATATTCTCGGCATTCTCGGCATGATGCTAATCGTCTCTTTAATATCTGGTTGGTATCCTGCTTTTATTCTATCCTCCTTCAAGCCCATGAAAGTGCTAAAAGCATCAAGCCATAGTGGGGGTTCTAAAATTCAATTCAAGAAAATACTTATAGGTGCTCAATTTACTATCGTCATAGCCTTAATCGCATGTTCAATGATCATGTTGCGTCAGATTAATTTTCTTGAACATAAGGAGTTGGGATTTGATAAGGAGTCTGTTCTGGTTGCAGAATTTAATCTCGGAAATCAGGAAAGATATAATACAGTTAAGCAGGCCCTACTCGCTCAAAGTATTGTATCCAAAGTTTCCGCTGCTAGTCGAGTTCCTTCAGATGATCTCAGTAATTATGGGGGTGTATTACCGGAAGGACAAACAGAATGGCATGGAATACCATTTGTTCATGTGAATTTCGATTACTTTGATTTACTGGGCATAAAGGCAAAACAAGGAAGAGTTTTTTCAAGTGAGATAAAATCAGATTCTACTGAGTCTGTTATTCTTAACGAAGCTGCCTTAAAAGAATTGGGCATTCAGGGAGATCCAATAGGTCAAAGGCTCCAGTGCTCTTGGCCTCGATCTGAACGAACAATAGTTGGTGTTATTAATGATGTTAATTTTGAATCATTGTATGGCAATGTTAGACCAACATTATTTGTAATTCACTATGATAATTGTTATCTGCTTATGGTCAAGGCATCATCTTCAGCTGCTGTCAATACCGTCGATGTCATTACAAAAACCTGCTATGATATTTATCCCGATGAGATCATCGATTTTCATTATTTAGATGTGAAGCTGGAGCAACTTTATAAAAAGGATAAAAATACATTTCATCTAATGAGTTACTTTACAATAGTGGCAATTCTGCTTTCTTGTATGGGTTTGCTTGGTATGGTCTCATTCATATTAGTAAGACGGACAAAGGAAATAGGAATTCGAAAAGTTAATGGGGCAACAATTTTTGAAATCATGCAAATGCTAAACCTGAGTTTTGTCAAGTGGATGGTCATTTCTTTTGTAATAGCAGTTCCGGTAGCCTATTTTGTGATGAATAGGTGGCTGGAAAGTTTTGCCTATAAAACAGCACTTAGTTGGTGGCTTTTTGCATTGACCGGTGTTATTTCTCTGGTAATTGTTCTGACCACTGTTAGCTGGATGACCTATAATGCAGCCCGGAGAAATCCAATTAAGTCATTGCGATATGAGTAATTTATTGTTTTTTCAACTTGGCTTCTAAAATTCTTGACTATAGTAATTGTTGAGTAAGAACAAACAGGATAAGATTATTTAGATTACAATTTTCAACCTTGAAGTTTTATTCAGCTCAAATCTACGATGAGGATACAAAAAAAGGCCTCCATTTCTGGAGACCTCACTATATTCTTAGGAGTTGATTATTTCTCAACTACAGAAAGTCGCTTTTTCGCTTTACCAAAATAAGCGCTATTATAACCTGTCAATTCTGCTATTTCATTTACTTTCATTCTCATCATAATCCAATTTCACAGGAGTGAGCTGCTTATTAGTTAGCTAATCATCCGTTTTTTCAGGAGATTGTTGAAGTCAGTGAAAAAAAAGATTAAGGGTGTCTGACTGGATGTGCTGGATAAATTTGTACTTCTCTTAGCTAGATTTTCTAATTACCATGGCTAATGTATTCAGCTCACAATATTTTAAAAGAGAGATACATAAATCATCACTCTCAAAATCCAACCAAACATGATTCCCAGTATGGTTTAGACTTGATAAACTAATGTCTCTCAACGGTCGAGAATACTTTTGTTGTAAAAATGGGCTGGAATTTAATGACGCAGGTAATATATATTTGAGAGAATTTGATCCTTCGGTGTGAGGATTATAATAATATGATTTTAACCACTTTCAAAAGGTCAATCATGTTCCTTTCACCTTTCCATTATTCAGGTGAATCATTAGTTGAATGTGTGATTATCTGAATAAACTCCATTAGTTCATTCTTGTCTTCTTCATCTGATTTTGTAACTTTGGTATACAATACTTATTCATCAAAGCATGTTGCAACACGTGAGATTCTCTCAATTTGTTTTTGTGTTTCTTCTTGTATTCAGTTCTTGTCAGAAGGAGAACCATCCTCCTATTATCGAAAGCTTGTTTGCGATTCCAGATACAGTTCAGCCCGGTGATACCGTTGAACTTCATTGCACCGCAACAGATGAAGACGGTGAAGACTTAGTGTTTTACTGGTTTTTTCAGGGTTCAGGTTTTTCCAATCCAATATGGGTGGCACCGGATGATCCAGGAGATTATTACCTACACGTTAGAGTAAGTGATCAAACTGACTATGTGGAAGATAGTCTTTTGATTCTGGTTCGTGGTACAGGAAGATTCATAGATTCAAGGGATGGCAAGGTGTATCGGTACGTCACGATTGGATCACAGACCTGGATGGCAGAGAACCTGATGTATCTAAGTAAGATTACTCCTGCAGATTCAATGTCATCTTCAGAAAAGTGCTATTATGTTTGCGGTTATGAGGGTGACAATGTTGCTGAAGCGAAAGCCTCCCAGACTTATATAACCTACGGTGTTTGGTATAACTGGCCAGCAGCAATGGATGGAGTGATTAGCTCTGGTGATGCGTCGTTCCGGGTACAAGGAGTTTGCCCTTCGGGTTGGCATCTGCCAAGCGATGAAGAATGGGCAATTCTTGAGGAAAGTCTGGGCATGAGTGAGTCGGAATTTTACAAGGATGGATGGCGATATTCTGGTACCGTTGGGGGGAAGCTAAAGGAAGCAGGCACCATTCATTGGTCAGAACCGAATTACGAAGCCACTAATTCGAGCGGTTTTAAAGCCCTTCCTGCAGGTGGTCGCGATCAAAGTAAAGGCTCTTGCAGCCTGACAAAGGGAGAAATAGCTCAATATTGGACAGCCACTGCTTACGATAAAAATTTATCCTGGTACAGGAACCTTTTCTACCTTGACGGAGGAATTGGCCGGCACCGGTATTACAAATATGGGGGACGTTCAGTCCGCTGTTTGAGAGATGACTAAAGATGATAAAGACTATCTTTCTCCTCAGAATGTCTTACTCAACCTAGTCGTGCTCATTTTGTGCTCACCTTGTTTTATTCTGAATCTGAAAACAGATATTTTCCCTCCTTTATTCCTCACGAAATGACCTCAATTCTCCCGCTTCCTATACAAACACTCAATAAACAGGGGTATCATTAGAAAAAACATATTATCCTTGCATCGCTTAATTTGAATATCAGGCCAATAAGTAGACATTCTTCATCAAAAAGCTCTTCGTCACCGGACTTAACTAGCCCCCCCACAGTCCGATTTTATCAGGATTCACAATATTAAGTTGTCTTAATTTTTCAATTGCGACTAATGCTTCATTTGCACTACTCTGAACAGTCTGATTGGGTTTATATTCTCCTTCGCTTTTTCCGCAACCAGCTTTATCCCAGACACAACATGCAAATCCAGCATTTACAAATTCCGAACGTATATTATAATACGTGTTAAAACGGTTGTTTTTTTCAATGTTCGTTTTTCCGTGACCATGAATAATTACAATTATTTCTGATGGTTTCCCTTCTGTTGGCAAGTCAAGTAGTCCGCTATATTTTTTACCGTCATACTCGAAAGTAAATTCTTCCGTTTTCATTTGCCCATACGTTAACTGGCATGTAGTACTTATTATTATGGCAATTAAGCTTAATAAAATGGGTGTTTTTTTGAAACTCATAGTTTTAAATTTTGCTGTTTTATTAGCATAAATTGCAGAAAGACTATGAGAGGTTTGGTAAACAGTTTTTTACCCCGTTTATATCCACTTATCAACATGTTACTGTTGAACAATATCCATTAAGCAGCACATTGTCAGGCAAATAGCATTGTTGGAATAGTCAAGATATCTTCGGGAATCCCCGGCAGCATTGAAAAGGAGTAGCCCCACCAGGACTCGAACCTGAATCTGAAGTTTAGGAAACTTCTGTTCTATCCCTTGAACTATGGGGCCAAAAAATAGTGGATGCAAAGGTAATAAAAATGTGACAATTGGACAATGCGGCAATGTGGCAATGTGGCAATTGGACAATGAGGCACTTCCACGGATTGAAGCAAATCAGGATTTCAAATATTCAAGAGAAACCATTGAGCAAATCAGAGCCCTGACAATCGAAAATAATGAAGTGATGGTCCTGTTTACTCTGAAATAGATCCAACATTCGTAGAGACAGATTACAATCTGTCTCTACTATGATGTTCATTGATTTTATTCATTTAATTAATCGTCGAAAATTTCTTTGAGAATCGCATAGGAACGAATTTCACCCATAGCGCTGAGGTGGATTTTATAGAAATCCAATAATCCTGATAAAAGATCATTGCGAAGCTTGCGGTTTAATGGGATTGAGTTTGCTTCTTCAAGGTTTGAATTAATAAATTGTGATAACAAACTGGCAGTTGGCGGATTGAGGCTATTTGAGTATTCAGGAGGGTTTGAAGAAAAGCACCCATTTCTGAGATCAAAGTAATCATCTTGATTTTGACGATTATTAACTGGGAAAAAGCCCAGAAATCGTGTAAGGTGTATCAATACATACAAATGGAAGTTAGCTGTTCCTCCCTCGCACAATTCAAAATACCTAAGTGAATTTTCAAGAAAGCTGAAAAGCTCTGGGTTTGCTTCCTCCTCTTTAAGTGTGCGGTAAAGCACTTCTGCCAGAAACAAGGCCATTGTGCTTTTCACAGGATCAGAGGTAAGGCCGGTTAGGGGAATTACTGGTTGGGCTTCTTTTATTTGTTGCAACTCTCTGGATTCTTTATAGTAAACTTCCAGATCGAGTATGGACAGGTTGTGATAGAGGCTGATTTTTTTATTTTTTCTTTTGCCTCTGGCGCCGGGTATAATAATGGACAAACGCCCCCTTTGATCAGTATAAAGGTGTAGAATAATACTGGTTTCCCCATAGTTGAAGTGGTGGAGGACAATGCCGCGGAGTTTTTGAATCATGGTTATCTAACAATCAGTATTTTAGCAACTGATCTGGCGCCGGCATCTGCTGTGGAAGCAAAAACCATATATACTCCACTATGAACTTTGTTCCCGCTTAAGTCCCTGCCATTCCAGATAGCCTGACCGCCCAGACTTTTAGTTTCATAAACCAGGTTTCCTCCTATATCGGTTATCTTGATAAGTGACGAAGCAGCTATTCCCCTGATGGTAATAGGGCCTGAATAATCCGGTCTTACCGGGTTAGGAAAAGCATATATCTCTTCATCAAAAGCATCGTCTTTAATTGCGTCACCACGATAGGAAACTATTCCTGCCTCCGTTCCAAAATATACCTCGCCACTTTTGTTATCAATGGCTATAGACATAATATTATCCGACAGCAAAGGAGAGTTAAGAATATTGAAAGACTTAACAAGCTCTGTGCCTTCGCTATTAGTTAGGAATACTCCAGAACCACGTGTGCCAAACCATTTTCTATTGGCGCCGTCTATAGCAATGCAGCTTACAATTTCAGTACCAAGTAAGGGATGGTAAATGTTATCGCCAAGATCCACACTGGGTTGTGTTGCAAAAAAGCTTAGCGAATTTGAAGGGCTGTAATTACGAAAACCCTCCGGGGAATAATATACCGCAACTCCATTGGATGTACCTAACCATAGACGACCTTCCAAATCAAAGGCCATAGAGTAAATGTCGTTGAGAACCTTAAAGTCACCTTCAGAATCCCTAACCTTAACACTTATTTTGGTTGAAATATCATCCGAAATGTCATCAAGGTCCTGACCATTATTAAATACAAATAAACCATTACCCTTTGGTAGTTGCACCCACTTGGTGTCTGCTGATGAAACTACTATCTCGCCTGAAAAGGCATCACCTAGCTTGGAGCCATAATTGAAGCTTTTCCATGTTCCATCTGTTTGCCTCACGGACACGGGTGAAGGGACGCTGCTGTTTGTTACCCATAAATTATTTTTAGAATCGAAGGCCATCCCTCCAATTCTAATATATGGACTGTTTGGTACTATGCTCTGAAGAGCTCCATCTGTGTTTGTTTCATTATGGAGCTCGTGAAATTGACCATTAATAAATTCTATTACTCCTGATCCCCAGGAAGCAGCATAGATATGTTGATCGTTTGTGGGATCAGTAATTACCCTGATGATATCCCTGATTGATCCCATTTCTTCAGTTGTTGTCGAATTGAAGCTCTCCCAAATACCATCTATTTTGGCGGAAACGCCAGCATTATTCCAGGTGTTATTCCACGATCCATCATAACCCCCACCGGCCAACCAAAGCTGTTCTCCTGCAATGGTGAGATCAAATGTGGCTCTATCCCAGGGGCCATTTGGTCTTATTTTCTCATAGTTTTCATAATCTGAAGTGTGAACCAGACCATGTTGCCAGTCGGCTATCCAGATTTCGCTGTTGTCATCATATAGTATATCCTGGGACCTTATTACATCAAAGCCATAGGTTTTGAGATGAAGCATTCGTTCACCGTCGGGACGGATAATATTTATCTGAAACAGACTGGAAGAAACAATAAGATCCTGCTGAAATTCAAATTGATTAATGTCCTTAAAATAATACGGGAATACCGACCATCTGTGTCCGTTATAAATCCATATTGAATCTAAATCACTACGGATGCTCTTATGAACAGCGTAAAGTAAATTCTCATTATATGTTATGTGAGTATAAGCTTCAAATGGGGTTGGCTGGGCCGGAACAGTTTCCCAAAAGAGATAATTCTCCAGATTTGGATGTCGGACAAAGGCTTTTCTTACACCTTTGGCAGTAGCCGCGAAAATGGAATCGTGGTTAAAGATGATTGTCTCAAAAACTTCCAAATGTCCTCCCTCATCGCCAATATAGAAGGTTGAAGATATTTCTCCTTTCACCAGGTTTAGGGAAATTATCCCAAAGCCGCAGGAGAGATATGCATGATCATCATGTATCATTATACTATTGATTCTCTTGCTGCCAGTGATTTGTTTTCTTTTTATATCAGGAACATTAATCACCTTGTTTCCCCGTATAAGATCCAGGTTTGAATTGGAGTATGCGAGGATGAGAATGTCATGATCGGGACTGTATTCCATGCAGTCAATCTCAATGTCATTCAGGCCGTTAACCTTCGACCATTTGTCGATTAAAAAGGACTCTTTATCATATTGGAAGAGTCCGCTTTTCGTAGCACAGAAGATTTTATTATTGCCGGTTTCAACAGCAATGGCCCGGCTAAACGGCAAGTGTTCCTGCCATTCACCAAGCCTCGATTGGCTCTTAAGAGAAGCTGAAAATATCAGAATAAATACAACAGCAATGAGTTTTGTTTTTCTCACGTATATAATAGGATACATTTGACTATAACTCAAAAATCAACAAAATATTTTAATTATTTCCGGCAAAACTTTCAAGGAAGTGAACAAGCTTAACCACACTGCGGCCACGATGTGAAATTGCATTTTTTTGAGCCGGCCCCATTTCGGCAAAACTTTTTTCGAAACCTTCCGGGAGAAATATTGGATCATATCCAAATCCGTCAGTTCCTTTTTTGTTAAGCAGAATAGTTCCGTCTATTTTTCCTTCAAAGAGATATTCATTTCCATTTATTATAAGAGCAATTACAGTTCTGAATCTGGCTTTTCGGTTTTCTTTGTTCACAAGGGACGCAAGAAGCTTATCCATGTTATCATCAAAGGTGGCATTTTCTCCGGCATATCTTGCTGAATATACACCGGGAGCCCCTTCAAGTGCATCAACCTCTAATCCTGTATCATCTGCAAAACAGTTGGACAGGGTTCTGTTATATACAAATCTTGCTTTTTGCAAGGCGTTGCCCTCCAGAGTATCGGCTGTTTCAGGGATATCTTCCTTTATGCCTATTTTTCCCAGGCCTATAATGTCGTATTTAATCTGTAAGAGGTCCTGGATTTCCTCTAATTTATGAAGATTATTGGTGGCGAAAATCAGCTTTTGCATAGTTTTGTAATTCTGTTATTGCTAATCTATGTATGACAATAAATGTAATTGTGTTTACCGATAAAGTATGATTATTGTCACTCAAGTCATAAGTACCAAAAAATCAAAGACTTAATTCGTGGTGCTCCTTTTGATAAAGCCCATTCTTTTTTCTATTTTTGGTTTACGAATATATAAATAACAGCTAATTATAATGGAAAATATGGATTGGAAAACATTACCCTTCGGTTACATGAAGACAGATTACAATGTAAGGTGCTATTATCGTGATGGCAAATGGGGTGAAATTGAGGTGAGTTCGTCGGAGTATGTCCCTATGCACATTGCTGCTACTGCTATACATTATGGTCAGGAGGCCTTTGAAGGCCTTAAGGCATTTACCGGTAAGGATGGTAAAGTTAGAGTTTTCAGGTGGAGGGACAATTCTGCAAGGATGCGTAAATCGTCAGAGGGAATATTGATGGCAGAAGTTCCGGAAGAGCTTTTTGGAGCAATGATGAAGAAGGTTATCAATCTTAACCGGAAGTTTATTCCTCCTTATGGAACAGGTGCTTCTTTATACATCAGGCCATTACTAATTGGTACAGGGGCCGAAGTTGGGGTTAAAGCGGCCAATGAATATTTGTTTATGATCTTTGTTACACCTGTTGGTCCTTACTTTAAGGAAGGATTTAGTCCGGTTGATATTCTTATTACCCCCGGCATCGATAGAGCAGCTCCACTGGGAACAGGACATATAAAGGTTGGTGGAAATTATGCGGGATCCCTCAATGCTCTCAAAATAGCTCATGATAAGGGATATGCATCAGCATTATTCCTGGATGCGAAAGAAAAGAAGTATATCGACGAAGCTGGCCCGGCAAATTTCTTTGGAATTAAGAATAATACATACATCACGCCATCATCAGAATCAATACTCCCAAGTATTACAAATAAATCCCTTCAGAAGATTGCGCAAAGCATTGGAATGGAAGTTGAAGTTCGGCCAGTTCCTTTAACTGAGCTTGGTACATTCGAAGAGGCAGGTGCCTGTGGAACTGCTGCAGTGATAAGCCCGATAAAAAGGATAGTGAATGATGATACAGGAGAGGTAACAGATATTTGTCCCGACGGCAAGCCTGGTAAAATGTCAATTCAATTGTATGAAAAGCTTGTCGCTATACAAACCGGGGATACTCCTGATGAATTTGGCTGGGTAGATATTATTGAGGAATAATCTAAACTACTAAGCTGGCAAGATACCCATTGTGCCTTCTGATATTGAATACCACTTGATTGTCTAATATCAGGTATTGCCCTCTTATGCCCGTAAGTTTTCCTTCAATCAAGGGTTTCTTGTCGAAATTTACGCTCTTTACCTTATCTGGATATTCTAATACGGGATAGTTAAGGGTGGTGATATCATCATCCTCGATTACAAATTCCTGTAATCCCGGTTCTAATGCGTTCCAGGCATTTTCCTTTTCGTCGATCAGGTCTATTTCGTTATTCCTGATGTCCTTAAGCATCTTTTGCCAACTGGTTTTATCGGTATATATTGATTTAAGGGCTACCTCAATAAGTCCGGCCAGATAGCGGTTTGGTGTCCTGGCCAGTTTTATCACCTGCCATGCACCTTGGTCGATCCAGCGTGTAGGTACCTGTGTTTCCCTGGTGACCCCCACTTTGACTGTGCTGGTAAGAGCCAGATAAACAATGTGATCTGTAAGACAGTGTCCTTTCGACCATTCCATATCACGACTTATGCCTTCGTGAGCCTTGCAGGTTTCCGGTTGCATTATGCATGCATCAGTTTCCGGTAAGGTGCTGAAGCACTGAAAACAATACCCCTGAAAAAATGAGCTTTTTGTTTCCTGACCACAAGCAATACAGTTTATTTTGGACAAATACTCCAGCTTGATCTTCTGGCCAACAAAATCATTTAAAAAAATATCATGATCATCAAGCCGTAGGGTATAGCTAACCGGATCAGATGCTATAGCTTTCATCTTACTTAAGTTTCCTGTGTATTGCATGGAGTAAAAATATGAAAAAAGAACTCTTTCACCCTCCCTTTTTTCTCCCTTCCATACTTTTAGGGAAGAGCCGGGGTAGGGTAATAGGGGCAAATGAAAAATAATCAAAAAATTTAACCTGATGTAAAAGCCACAAAAAGAGGAGATTAGCCTATTTGAAAAGGGGTGGTGGAAAATAATTTAGTACTATGTATTGCAAGGTAACATAAAAAATATATATCTTTGCAAAGGAAACAACAATGTTATAGAAGGTATTCTGACAATAAAACTAATTGAAGCATGAAAAAAACAATTCAAATCAATCTGGCGGGAACGGTATTTCATATTGATGATGATGCCTATGAGCTGTTAAGAAATTATTTAAATTCTGTAGAGCGTAAGTTTTCACACGATCAGGGTGGATCGGAAGTTATCCAGGATCTTGAAAGCCGGATAGCTGAGCTTTTTACGGAAAAACTGAATGCACATAAAGAGGTAGTCGGTTTGCAGGATGTGCGTGAAACACTTGAGGTTCTTGGAACTCCTTCAGATATGGGAGGACAGGATAATCAGGAACATCAGGGGGGGCATGGAAGACGAAGTCGTGGCGATTATGGCCATGATAGAAGATACAAAAGAATGTACCGCGATTCGGTGGACAAACCAGTTGGAGGTGTTTGTTCCGGGCTAGCTTATTATTTTAATACTGATCCACTTTTGCTCAGAGTATTATTTGTGATCGGACTTTTGGTGGGTTTTGGTTTTCTTCTCTATCTGGTATTGTGGATAGCCCTTCCAGTGGCTGAATCACCAGAACAGCTGGATGAGATGCGCAATGGATCGAGGTATTTTTAGAATCAGGAAAATGAAACGAATTAGTCTAATAGTTAGTGTAGGTTTGCTTATGGCGGCTATGCTGTTAGTATCATGTGATGCTGGGATTGTTGGGAATGGCGATGTTCAAACCCGGACAAAAACGATTGATAATTTTGACCGTTTGGAGATAGATGGAAATTTCAATGTTTTTTTGGATCAAACAGGTAAAGCCGGTCTTCGCATTGAAGCTGATGAGAATATAATGGATGTTATTAAGGTTTATGAATCAGGCAATAAGCTTGAAATTCGTTCTGAGGTCAATATTCTTAGAGCGAAGAAAAAGGACCTCTATATTAACATTGATGATCTGAAGAAGCTGGAATTATCTGGAGCTATTGAGATCAGGTCGGAGGGCAGACTGAGTTTCCGGACTTTGGATATCGATGGCAGTGGAGCGATTGACATGAATCTGGATGTGGAAGCTGATATGCTTAAGATAGATATTTCAGGAGCTGCAGATTTTGATTTAAAAGGAAAAGTGGAGGATGCTGAGCTGATTATTTCGGGTGCAGGAGGTTTTGATCTGATCGATCTTGAGACGGAAAAAATGAACATTGAAATAAGCGGAGCCGCACATGCAAGAGTTTATGTCACAGAAGATTTAAGGGTTGAAATATCAGGAGCTGGCGCAGTGAGGTATAAAGGTCATCCTGATATTACCAAGGATGTATCCGGAATAGGCTCATTAAAGAAATATTAGTAGAAAAGTAAGATAATAGTTATCTGATCAAATTAATATATATATACCAATGAAAATAGAGAATGCTAAGGCACAGATGAGAAAAGGAGTACTTGAGTATTGCATTCTAACCACACTTGGACATCAGGATTGTTACGCTTCTGATATTATCAAAAAGCTTAAAGAATCCCGGTTGATAGTGGTTGAAGGCACATTATATCCGCTTCTTACACGGCAGAAAAATGCTGAATTACTGAGTTATCGTTGGGAAGAATCTACGCAGGGCCCTCCTCGTAAGTATTATCGATTAACCGATAAGGGTCGTGAGTTTCTTAAGGAGCTTGATGCTTCATGGGACGATTTGGTAGGGGCAGTTAAATCTATTCAGGAAAAATCTTAATCAATAAGAAAATGAAAAGGACAATTAAAATTAATATTAACAGTCTGGTTTTCCATATTGATGAAGATGCATATGAAAAACTGGCGAACTACCTCGAAAGACTTAAGGAGAGATTCAGCGGGACTGATGGCGAGACCGAAATCATTACTGATATTGAGTTTAGGATTGCAGAGATTTTCCAAACAAAAATTTCTGAAGAAAAGGAAGTTATTGGTTTAGGAGATGTTGAGGGTGTGATAGGCGTTCTTGGGGAACCGGAGGAGATCGATGGTTCGGAGGGTGAGGATGACCAGGATTTTGAACCTTCTGCAAGTCGTGAACCCAGATATAGGGAGGCTAGAAAGAGGATCTATCGTGATCCGGATAACAAGTATATTGGTGGGGTATGTGGAGGACTGGGAGAATATTTCAGAGTCGACCCGCTAATTATAAGAGTAATATTTGTAGTGTTCAGTCTGGTTTACGGTGTAGGGTTTCTTGTATATCTCCTCTTGTGGATAGCTGTTCCTGAAGCAAGAACCCGATCGGAGAAATTAGAAATGAAGGGTGAAAATATCAATGTTCACAATATAGAGAAGTCAATCAGAAAAGAATATGAGCAGGTAAAAACTAAATTTGGTGACTATAAGGAATCAGGAGAATACCGTAGGCATCGAAATGGTTTTAGTCGCTTACTAGGTGGCATTGGAAAAATATTCCTGATCTTTTTTAAGATCATCGTTGGAATTATAGGAATCACCTTTGTTATTGCCGGTGTTGGTATACTAGTTGCTATTATTGGATCATTGGTAGCCGGACACACCTGGATTATTAATGACTTCTGGGATATTTCCGGTTTTTCCGTTCCGGAAATCCTTTCGGTTTTCATGGATGAAACAATGGCTCTTATTGCACTTATCGCTGTTTTTGCCCTGGTTGCCATTCCTGTTCTTGGACTTATCTATGCAGGAGTGAAATTACTCTTCCCATTCAGGGCCAATGATAAGGCTATTGGATTGAGCAGTCTTGGTATTTGGGTTGGTGCACTTGTAATTCTTTTGGTTTTTGGGGCATCGGAAGGTATGAAGTACAATACTTCGGACAGGAGCTCTGAAAGCAGGGAGATAGTTATGGATAGTGTTAGACAGATTACCATAACAAGTGCTTCTAGTGATATTGGAGATGTGAACCATGTAGAGTTTGGCTTTGGTTATCATCAGGAAGTATTAGTAGCTGAAAAAAATAATAAGCTATTGATAATGGGAAGGCCGGAAATTGATATTATTAAAAGTTTTGATGATCAAATAGAGATTTCCATAAAGAAAAGAGCCAGAGGTGTAAATAGTGATGCCGCCAGAAGGCAGGCGGAAGAGATTCAATACTCTTATCATGTTAAGGATTCCCTTATTGTGTTTGATCCCTATTTTGATCTGCCTGAGCACATTAAGTGGCGAGATCAGGAGTTGGATATTGTTATTAGTCTGCCGGTTGGTACTAAAATATACCTCGATGAAAGTATGCGGGATCTTTTACATGGGGCTGAGAACCTCGAAAATATGTGGTCGGACGAAATGGTGGGAAAATCGTGGATAATGAATGAAAAAGGATTATCCCGAACCCATGAAGAAACAGAGTGATTAATTAACAAATCCTCTGAGTTTTAGTTTTATTGTTCAGGCCGGGCAGGCTTCAATCTGCCCGGCCTTGAACATTTTTTATATTTTTGCGAGATGAAAAATCCTTTTTTCTATAATCCTCGTCCAATTTCCCAATTACTCCTGGTGATTCTTGTAGTCCTGTTGGGATTTTTTTTGTTTTTTGTTTTAGGCCTTATTAGCTCGCTAATAATATTCCCGATAACACTATCTGATCTTACAAATGGATTAGATTTTAATAACTCCGGAATGGTGCCTGTCTTGAAGAACCTTCAGATCTGGCAGTCGGTTGGGATGTTTGTGGTTCCATCGATTTTCATTGCCTGGTTTGCTTCCTTTAAGCCCTGGTATTTTCTTGGTTTAGACGGGCGATTAAATATAAGATCAGTTCTGTGGGTAATTTTGATCCTGCTGGTATCAATGCCTTTTATGAACCAGCTGGTTATATGGAATGAAAACATGAGCCTTCCGGCATTTCTGTCTGGAGTTGAGGAATGGATGAAAGAAAAGGAAGACATAGCAGCTGAGCTGACTTCTTCTTTTCTCATTACTGATAGTATATGGGGTTTTGTGGTTAATATCCTGATGATTGCCATTATCCCGGCACTTGGAGAAGAGTTTTTTTTCAGGGGAATTATACAGAAGCTATTTGGAAGATGGTTTAAGAGTACTCACCTTGCAGTTATTCTTGCTTCAATATTATTTTCTGCTCTGCATTTTCAATTTTATGGTTTCTTCCCACGATTGTTTTTGGGTTTGATATTTGGCTATCTGTTCTTATGGTCGGGGAATTTGTGGTACCCCATTATTGCTCATTTATTCAACAACCTGATTTCTGTAGTAGCTTTTTATATTTATGGAGAAGAGGCCCTCGAAAGTCCACTGGATAGTTTTGGCACAGGTGAGTTGAGTTGGATATGGATTATTGGCAGTATTTTTCTGGCGGCTATTGCCATATATCAATTTAAAAAATTATCTTCCCCCAAAATAATTTCAACTGATTGACATGAGGATTTTAAAACTTTTACCTGTTATAATTATTGCTTTGACTATTTCTATTTCTGGTTTTTCTCAGAATGCAGATCCTGATAATCACCTGGCTCTTGGTGATGAGTTACCTGATTTTGAATATCAAACAGCTGATGGAAAAACATTGAAAAGTGAGGATCTTTTTGGGAAAGTTGTTCTTATTAACTTCTATGTCAGCTGGTGTGGTTCGTGTAAGAAGGAGCTTCCATTTGTTGAGAGTGATTTGTATAAAAAGTATAAGGATAATGAGGACTTTTGTTTGTTGGTTATTGCCAGACAGGAAGGCTGGGATAAAATAAATGAGTTTAAGAAAAGTAGTGAGCTTGATCTCCCATATTATCCTGATCCAAAGAGGGATATATATAATCTGTTTGCAGGAAAATATATTCCCAGGAACTATTTATTCGACAAACAGGGACGGCTGGTATTATTTTCAAAGGATTATAAAGTGGAAGAGTTTGAGGAATTGAAAAAGGAGATTATTGACCTTCTTTAGGTTCAGCGCCTTTTTCATTTTTTCGAAACACATATTTTAGTCCATATTTTTTGCAAGCCGCTCTTTTTTCTTCATCAGGAAGACTAGAATAATACTCTTCTATATCATTCCATACCTCCAGAATCAGGGTGTCGGTTTGTTCGCGAACCAGTTTGATTTTATCATTAGCCCGTTTATTTGATTTCTGTACGGTTTTTTGTGAATGGTAATCCTCCTTGAATTGTTCATACCAGGCATTAACCTTACCTATTGTGGGTGTCATAACCGGAGATCCGCCCTCATTTATTCTGCGATTCTCACCTTCAATAATAATTTTACCTTTTGTGAGAATATCCTTTTCATTTAACAAAGAAGGGATTCTGCCATCAGCCGGATCGATATGAAAATACTTGCGGACATCCGGAGGGAATTCTTCTCTGGCTATGCACATATTTATCACCTGGAGAAAGTGGGTAAGGTATATTCTTGTCTTGGATAATTTTTTCTGATATGTTTTATTTTGCCTTACAAGTTGGTCCCACGTGAATCCTTGCTGGGTTTTTTCTGATTCAAGGTTTTGAAACATATTTCTCAGTGGATGAATATGTTTTGACGAATAAGCTAATTGATTCATTTCAACTGTATCGGCCATCCGAATTGCTACAGACAGAGCATTCAGTCGGGATACATCGGTTTTTGGTAGTCTACGGTATGGCACTATGTTGATATTGGTTGAATCAGTATAAAAATACTAACTTTTCAAGTACCTTCGTTGTTTATTCGTTGTACATTAATAATTCTAAAACATGTTTGAAGCATCAGTTTATAAAAACAGACGAGATCGTCTATCGAATCGCTTAGGTTCCGGGATTGCTCTTTTTCTTGGAAATGTTGATTCTGCATTTAATTACCCTGCTAATCCTTACCATTTCAGGCAGGATAGTGATTTCTTATATTTCTTTGGTTTGGATCATGCTGGTATGGCTGGTATTGTTGACGCAGACACAGGAGAAAATTGGATTTTCGCCAATGACGTTGATATTGATGATATTATTTGGATGGGAAATCAGCCCAGTGTTGTTGAACGAGCAATTGAGGTTGGAGTGAGCCATACAGCTCCATATGCAAAACTGGCAGCCTACATCAATGACGCCTTATCAAAGGGCAGAAAAATTCATTATCTCCCCACCTACAGGGGCGAAAATGTTGTGGAATTGTCGGAATTGCTGGATATCAAACCCGCTGCTGTTAAGCCGGGTGCCAGTATGCAGCTCATACAAGCTGTGGTTGCTCAACGGTCGATTAAAGATGCCGGTGAGATTGCAGAGATAGAGAAGGCTGTTGATACCGCTTACCTCATGCATACTACGGCCATGAAGATGGCGATGCCCGGGGTGGTAGAACAGGAAATTGCAGGCACCATTGAAGGGATTGCTCTTGCACATGGAGGACCGGTTTCTTTCCCTATCATTCTTAGCATGGATGGACAAACACTTCACAATCATAATCATGGTAATAAGCTGGAACTGGGACGTATGATGGTTACAGATGCAGGTGCCGAAACAGGAATGCATTATGCTTCTGATATTACCCGTACTGTTCCTGTTGGTGGTGTTTTTAATGACAGACAGAAGGCTGTTTATCAGGTAGTACTCGATGCTAATGTAAAAGCTACCGCAACATTAAAACCAGGCATGCTCTACAAAGATGCTCACCTTCTTGCCGCTGAGGTTATTGCTACTGGTCTGAAGGAGATTGGGCTGATGAAAGGTGATGTGAAAGAGGCAGTTGCTAATGGAGCTCATGCTTTATTTTTCCCGCACGGATTAGGCCATATGATGGGCATGGATGTTCATGACATGGAGGGCCTGGGTGAGAATAATGTTGGCTATGATGATGAAATCAAAAGAACCGATCAGTTTGGCCTGGCTTTCCTGAGGATGGGGCGTCGTTTACAAGAAGGATTTGTGATGACCGTTGAGCCCGGATGTTACTTTATTCCGGCTTTGATTGATCAGTGGAAAGCCGAAGGTACAAACAAAGAATTTATCAATTTTGATATGGCGGAGACTTATAAAGATTTCGGCGGTATCAGGATTGAAGATGATATTCTAATTACTCCTGATGGGCACCGACTTCTTGGTCGTCCGATACCGAAGACGGTTAAGGAGATTGAAGAGACAATGAGCGGAAATTAACCTAACCCCCTAACCCCCTTTCCTTAAAAGGTAAAGGGGGAATTAAGATAAATAATCGATCATCTTTCTCTCCCTCCTTAGTATTAAGGAGGGAGTTGGAGGGTGGATTCCATTCTTGATTAGGGTTTCAGATTGGCAGCCAAAAACTCCCGGTTCAATCGTGCAATATGATCCAGTGAAACGCCTTTTGGACATTGCACTTCACATGCTCCCGTATTGGTGCAGTGCCCAAATCCAAGTTCATCCATTTTAGCCACCATGGCTTTGGCTCTTCCTACAGCTTCTGGCTTCCCTTGTGGTAATAAGGCCAGTTGTGAAACTTTTGAGGCGACAAAGAGCATGGCTGATGAGTTCTTACAAGTTGCAACGCAGGCACCGCATCCTATACATGTAGCACCATCCATCGATTCTTCTGCCTTGTACCTGGGAATAGGAATCGCATTGGCATCCTGTGTGCTACCGGTATTAACGGAGATAAATCCACCGGTCTGGAGGATTTTATCGAAGGCATCCCTTTCAACCATAAGGTCCTTAATAACCGGAAAACCGGCAGCCCTCCATGGTTCGATTACTATGGTATCACCATCCTTGAATTTTCGCATATGCAGCTGACAAGTAGTAATCTCAAAGTCGGGTCCATGAGCCTGGCCATTAATGAACAGACTGCACATACCGCATATACCTTCCCTGCAGTCGTGGTCAAAAGCAACAGGTTCGTTACCTTCGTTGATCAATTGTTCGTTCAGGGCATCGAGCATCTCCAGGAATGAGCTGTCAGGACTGATATTACTAATTTGATAAGTTTCAAATTTTCCTTTGGCGTTGCTATTTTCCTGACGCCATACTTTTAACTTTAGATTCATAAACTATCTTACTTATAGTTTCTTGTTTTTACTTCTACAAACTCAAACTGAAGATTTTCCTTATGCATTTCAGGTGCTTTATCTTCTCCTTTATATTTCCAGGCTCCCACAAAAGTGAAATTTTTATCGTCCCTAAGGGCCTCACCCTCAGGGGTTTTGTATTCTTCCCTGAAGTGTCCCCCACACGACTCATTTCTCTGCAGCCCATCTCTGGCCATAAGGTCACCTATTTCAATGAAATCGGCCAGACGATTTGCTTTTTCCAGCTCGGGGTTAATGGTATCTGTGCGGCCGGGTATCTTAAGATTTTCCCAAAACTCCTTTTTAAGATCCTTGATTTTCTCGATGGCAGTTTCCAGTCCCTCCTTTGTCCTTTCCATACCAACGTAGTCCCACATAATCTTTCCGAGCTCCTTATGTATTGAATCCACACTTCTATTACCCTTAATACTCATCAATTTCTCAATATGGTCAAGGGTATTCTTTTTGGCTTCAATAAATTCGGGCACTTCTTCAGGATTCATTCTTGCAACCCCGATCTGGTCGGCCAGATAATTCCCTATGGTGAAAGGTGCAACAAAATAGCCATCGGCTAGTCCTTGCATCAGAGCCGAAGCTCCGAGGCGGTTTGCACCATGGTCTGAGAAGTTGGCTTCACCCAGGGCGAATAATCCAGGGATGGTTGTTTGCAACTCATAATCAACCCATAAGCCACCCATGGTGTAGTGAATGGCTGGATAGATCATCATTGGTGTTTCGTAAGGATTGTCATCTACGATTTTTTCGTACATCTGGAAAAGGTTGCCATATCGTGCTTCAATAACATTTTTGCCAAGCCTCTCGATTGAATCTTTGAAATCCAGATAAACAGCGTGTCCTGATCCTACCCCATAACCGGCATCACATCTCTCTTGTGCGGCACGAGAAGCAACGTCTCTTGGAACCAGATTGCCGAATGCAGGGTATCTCCTTTCCAGGTAGTAATCACGTTTTTCTTCAGGCAGCTTAGTTGGATTGAGGTCTCCTTTTCTGATTTTATCTGCATCCTCTTTTTCTTTGGGCACCCATATACGGCCGTCGTTACGCAGTGATTCACTCATCAAGGTTAACTTCGATTGGGCATCACCGTGGACAGGAATACAGGTTGGATGGATCTGAACAAATGCCGGATTGGCAAAAAAGGCACCCTTTTTATAAACTTGCCAGACAGCACTTCCATTTGATCCCATGGCATTGGTTGACAGGAAGAATACATTACCATAGCCACCTGTTGCCAGTACAACGGCATGGCCAAAATGTGTGCTAATCTCTCCTGAAACCATATTCCTAACCACAATTCCTCTGGCTTTTCCATCAACCACTACCAGATCCATCATTTCTGTACGGGTATACAGTTCCACATTTCCAGCAGCAATTTGCCGGTTCAGTGAACCATACGCACCCAAAAGCAGTTGTTGACCGGTTTGTCCCCTGGCATAGAAAGTACGGGACACGAGTGCGCCCCCGAAAGACCGATTATCAAGATATCCACCGTAGTCACGTGCAAATGGTACTCCTTGTGCAACACATTGGTCAATAATCTTGTTGCTCACTTCGGCCAATCTATAAACATTGGCTTCACGGGACCGGTAATCCCCACCTTTGATTGTGTCATAAAACAGACGATAAACGCTGTCGCCATCATTCTGGTAATTTTTTGCCGCATTGATACCGCCTTGAGCTGCAATACTATGGGCCCTGCGCGGACTGTCGGAATAGCAAAAGTTTTTAACCTTGAAACCCAATTCGCCAAATGATGCAGCAGCAGCAGCTCCTCCCAGACCTGTTCCTACAACAATAATATCAAGTTTACGCTTGTTAGCTGGATTGACCAGGTTTTGTTCAGCCTTATATTTTTCCCACTTCTCGGCAAGTGGGCCTGATGGTACTTTTGAATTTAATTGACTCATAAAATTTAGTTTTGAATGAGATCTTGATGCTTAGAGCATAGAAGCAATTTTAACCCATATAGGAATTAATGCAAATCCCCCGGCAATAATTATTGAAAGCACCAGACCCAAAATATTTAAGCGTCGACGCCAAAGTCCATTGCTCCATCCAAGAGTTTGGCAGGCAGACCAGATAGAATGATAGAGATGAAAACCCAGAGCGATGGCTCCGATAACATATACAATATCAATCCACCACCAGTCAATAAATAATGTAGTGACAAGAGCATAAGAATTTTCCATGTGTACACCATGGACAGTTACATCTGCCAAAAGGTCGTGTCCTGTGAACTTTATTTTCCAGAAAAAATTCACAATGTGAATGGACAGAAAGGCAAAAATCACAAGGCCTAAAATATACATGTTTCGGGACGACCAGGTAGAGCTGTGCCCCAGTTTTTGAACTTTATAGCCAATAGGTCGTGTGTACAAGTTGTGTATTGTAAGGATTGTTGCATAAAGGATATGCAGAATGAATCCTATAGCCAATATCGGTTCAACAATCCGTATGATTGGATTGGAAGCCATAAAATGGGCCGCCCTGTTAAATAACTCTCCTGAGCTGTCGAACAGAATCGTAGAATTTACTGTTAAGTGAACCAGCACAAATACAAGTAGAAACAGACCGGATAAACTCATCAGAAACTTCTTGCCAATGGATGAGGACAGAAATTTTGCCATATTGTTAGGTTTGGTTTCTACAAAGTTAAAATTTTTAAAAAGCCAAAAACAAATAAATTGAAATTTTTACAGGGTCTAAAGAGGGACCCAAATTGCTATCTTTGAGGAAAGAAATTATTCCAATGATCAATACTATATATATAGGTGAAACCCCTGTCAGGTATGAGGATGCCGGTGAGGGTGATGTGCTGGTTTTTTTACACGGACACCTTGAATCCATGGAGATATGGGGGAGTTTCACCAGGCCTTTCGAAAAAAATTACCGGGTTATCAGATTTGATTTGCCCGGTCATGGTGGTAGTGGACTTTTCGGATCTGCCTCAGGAATGGAGGTGATGGCCCTGGCAGTGACAAGAGTGTTGGAGAATTTAAAGGTGGAAAAAGCAATCTTTTTTGGTCATTCCATGGGTGGCTATTCAGCCCTGGCTGCTCTTGAATTTTATCCTGATGTTTTCAGTGGGATAGTTCTATTCCATAGTCATACTCTGCCCGACAGCCTGGAAGTGGCGAAAAAGAGGGAGAGGGAAATCAAAATCATCAATCAGGGACAGAAAGGACTTTTGGTAAATCTGAATATACCTAATATGTTTGCATCAGATAATATTGAGAAATTCCAGGATGCAGTGCAAAGATCAAAAACTATTGCTCATGGATTAAGTGATGAGGGAGTAATTGCAGCCATCCGGGGGCTAAAGGCGCGTCCGGATCGATCCGATGTATTGAAAAATGCCGGGGTTCCTTGTCTGAATATTATTGGAAAGAAGGATAATTATATTGATTTTGAGAATGTTTCGTTGAAGACGGAACTCCCTGAAGGATCGATGAGGTGGGTGCTGGAAAACTCAGGCCACATGGGCTTCATAGAGGAACCGGGAAAAGCACATGAAGGGATAATTCAATTCCTGAACAGTATTGGATAATCACGTTTTATCCCTGCTTTGACAAAGTTTTGAGGTACCACAATCCACTGATTGGAAGGCTTAGGATCAACTACTTTTTTCTCCTCAATCCACTTCATCATATAGAAGCGCAAGTCTTTCTCGGTTGACTGAACTATTCTACCCACCAATTCATCATGAGGTATTCCGGCGCCATCAACCAAATGGCCCCCGCCGCCATTACCACGATATGAATTTAGAGCTACCAGGTATTTTTTTTGAAGATCGAAAACTTGCCCGTTAGCCATTGAGTTTATTGAAACCATCTCCCCTTCAGGCCGGGAAACATCAACCTGATAATTAATCCCCATACCGGAATCGAAATGGTAATATTGCCTGGCAGTTCCCAGTCTGCCATTACTACCTTCCTTTAATTTAATCAAATGGTCGGCAGTAGAGTTCATGTGTTCGAACCAACCGGCATAGGAATAATTCAGGTAATCAAGAATCTCCTGACCACTCATTTCCATTGTGTAAAGTAGATTTTCGTAACGGTAAAGCTTGAAAAGGTCGCCAACAGTAATTTCTCCTGATGGAATTTCTACATCATAGGATAGTGGTGCTGCGAAAGAAATATCAGCACCTGAAATATCCAGTTGTACCTGATGTATAAGGTCAACAAATGCTGATGATCCGAAAAATGCCTCCCGTGTAGAGATCGACTTGCTGAAGGTACCCAGGACACGTTTCACATATTCTTTAACCTCATGTTGTGCTGTTGCAAACTCTTCCATGAACATGGGATCGGGTTGATAATCAGCCACCTCCTTGTTGCTTCCCATAATATTCTCAAACTCCCAGCTTCTGCCCTTTCTGGTAAGGCTAATATTTGCCATTGCTACCTCCTGGGCCTTGCTGCGCGAGCCCAGAATAAGCACATCTTTTCCATTGGGCCCCTGGACTCTCTCGTTCCAGGTTTTATGATCATGACCGCAGAAGATTATGTCAAATCCGGCTACCTGCTCAGCAACAAGCTTAACAGCATTTTCATTCTTTGGAGGGATTTAAAGT
>CAYXQX010000002.1:0-30730 GCA_964467485.1 uncultured Porphyromonadaceae bacterium
TTTATTCTGGTGAAGGAACAAAATCATGCGATCAACTTTATTGTCTGGCATATCTACTATACTCTGAATATCAACCTTAAGTTCATCATAACATTGAAGAAAAAGTAGTTCTTCTGGAACATCTTCATTAATTGTAGATTGTAAGGCCCTTGCCAAAAACACGGTGTGATTGGATAGGTCTGGAAACCGATATATAGCTTCTATTTCGGATGAATTATTAACTGTCATTTCTCCAGAATCATTAATATCATATTTTACTTTTCGCTCAATTAATTTGGAAAGCGACTCTAAAGTAGTATCATATTCAACCATGTGGGCAAGTATTTGAGCAGAAACGGGAATTATTGTACTGTTTGGTACAATGCCGTCACGTACTAGAATATCATGAATAAGAAAGCGATGGATCCTTCCATTACCATCTTCAAATGGGTGAATATATACATAACCAAATGATACCATTGTGGCTTTTATAATCGTTTCGGTTGATGTGTTTTTTTTATTCAGTTCAACTATTCCTTGCATAAGAGATCTTACAAATTGCGGTGGTGGACATACATAATGTATTTTTTTGGTATAGTCTCTCATTGTTTGACCGACATAGTTTTGAAAGTCTCTAAAACCTTCATTAGCATATCTTGAGTCAACAATAACGTTTTGTAAACGAACCAATTCTTTTTCAGATAATGATTCTTCAAAGGGCTTTTGTCCTGCTTCTTCTAGTAATGCTATGAACCTTTCCATTCTATTTTGCGATGGCTTTTCATTCTCTATTTCACTGGAGGATTTTGATTCTTTTCTATAAAGGTAATAGCTTGCTCGTTTAAAAATTTCCGGAGGGTACTCGTGTTTTAACTTTGCAATTGCTTCTTCAATATTCCAATCAATTAACTTGCGGAGTTCAGTAGTCTTTCTGATTATTGGGCAGAAATTTTCTTGCCCTAGAAAATTATCGTTTACTTTCCATTTGGAAACTTTTGCAATATCTCCGGTTATATATCGAGATGAGTCCAATATATCCTCATATTTAGTAGTGGTGATGTTGACCTTTATTGGTTTGCCTCCGGTAAACTCATATAGATACCCAATGATTCTCGTATATTTTCGATTTGGATTCGTATTGATGTAGTCTAATATTGTTTGATGGTTAACAGAGGTAAAAACTTCTCTAAGGAAAGCCAGGTTTAAATCATCATATTTTAGAGCGAATTCTAAATGAGACATAGGGTTTTCATTGCTGACATCATATTTCGATTTGAATGTTCGTACAATCGTATTTGTTGAACTTAATTCTGTTTTGTCAGTTGTTCCGATGTATGACTCATGCGTCAGTCGAAAACCTTGTATATTTAATTTTTCCTGAAGCCATGTAAACCCTACTTTTTTCATTTTCTTTCTATTTACTGGGGTAAATTAAGTTTTGTAAGGGTAAAAATAGCTTATTCTGTTAAATTAAGGGTAAAATTAATTTATTTATCACAAGGCACTATTATTATTCATTACTGGGGTAAATTTAGTTTTACAAGGGTAATATTGGTTTATTAGCAAACATTAAGGGTAAAATCCATTTTTGTGTTGTAGGTCCACAATAGATTTACCATGAAAATTTCAATTTTATTTTGAAATTTTCATGGTAATATTTGCATTCCTAGATACTATATGTTAAAGCATATAGCGAGCTCTGTTTCTATCGGTATTATATGAAAATGCATATAAATAACTATATTTGCTTTAAATTATATTTAAAGGCATATAATGAAGCGACTAAATGATTTTGTGAAAGAGCGCAGGAAGGAAGTTAACTTAACTCAGGAAGAATTTGCCGAAAGAACGGGAGTTGCTTTAACTGTGATAAGAAAAATTGAGCAAGGTAAGACCAATCTTAACATGGACAAGGTCAACCTGGTACTCAGTATGTTTGGTCATGAATTAACTGCGGTGAAAAGTAAAGATCTAAACCAATGAGACAGGGAAAAGTGTTTTATAAAGATCATTTTGCAGGAGTTATTACAGAAACCAATGATGGAGAGTATGTTTTTCAATACGATAAAATATACTTGAATGATCATCCGGAGGAGTTCATCTCCTTTACAATACCCGTTACTGGGAAACCATTCATCGAGAAGCGTCTGTTTCCTTTTTTTGATGGCCTGATACCGGAAGGATGGCTATTGGAGATAGCTTTAGAAAACTGGAAAATTAATCCCAACGATCGTATGGGTTTATTGCTGGCTTGCTGTCAAAACTGTATAGGTGCTGTTAGAGTTTTACCAATTCCTGAAAAAGATGGAAAATAAGTGTTTGTTTTGCTATGAGGACCTGCAGAATGGTGAGGATTTTCATGAGAAATGCTCCAGGGAATTCTTTGGACTCACTGTCCCTCCGAAAATTCCCTACGCTTTTAATCAAATGACTGAATTGGCCAAAAATGTTGTAGAACGAAGTGTGGCTGTTCCCGGAGTACAGCCAAAACTATCCATGTCTATAGTTAAAGAGGTTAAGAGAGACTCTCAATCTCGCTTCACTGTGCTTGATGCTCTTGGTGGAAAGTACATATTTAAACCACCTTCAGAAAAGTTTCCTGAAATGCCTGCTAATGAGCATCTGACAATGCGAATAGCCGAGGCATATGGCATTCGGGTGGTTCCTTCCAGCTTAATCAGATTATCCTCTGGTGAACTGTCATATATAACAAAGAGAATCGACAGAACTGAAGGTGGAGAAAAAATCCATATGTTGGATATGTTCCAGATTACGGAGGCCTTCGATAAATATAAAAGTTCGATGGAAAAAATAGGCAAAGCACTACACAACTACTCTGATAACACTTTATTGGATAAGGTTCTTTTCTTCGAATTATCGATATTCAGTTTTCTGACAGGTAATAACGATATGCACCTCAAGAATTTTTCCATGATTGAATCCCCATCAGGCTGGGTTCTTGCTCCTGCTTACGATTTACTAAACGTTGCAATAGTAATTCCTGATGATACCGAAGAACTGGCCCTGACTCTGGAAGGGGAAAAGAAGAAATTAAAAAAGGAGCATTTTGTTAAATTAGGTAAAGGGCTGGAATTAACAGATAAACAAATAGAAGGCGTCTTCAAGCGTATGGAAAAGAATAAACCCAAAGCAAGCCAATGGATTGACAAATCTTTCCTGTCAAATGACATGAAATTGGCCTACAAAGCTTTACTCGAATCCAGATATAATCAGCTCTATGGCTAGAACAAACATTCTCGATCCCCTTCTGATAGCGGTTAATTTTGCTCCTTTTCTAAGCAAGATTTAGTTTTTATCACACAATTAAGGTGTATTATGTGATGAAAATCACGAAATAGGCATCAATTATGTGAATTATGGATATATAGCGAATAAACCTTTGAATAGCATTTTGACACTTTTGCAATTAGACGTCTAATTGTAAAAAACAAATTACAAATGGTCAAAATAAGATATTGATTTCATCCTCTTCAATTTCCCCCCCCTGATCTACTAATCGACCAATCTACAAACCTAAATCCCACCAATCTGCATCTCAGCTATCCTGATAGTAGGTGCTGCAAAGGACTTATTCATATCCACATCATTGCCCATCATGTCAATAGCCATCAGGATATCCTCGGCACTTCCCGCAATGGTTAAGCCTTTAACCGGATGGACTATTTTCCCGTCTTCAATCCATAATCCGCTAGCCCCGCCGCTGAAGTTCCCATTAACAGGGTTGATGCCATAGCCGGTAACTCCTTTCAGAAGAATCCCTCTTTTGGTGTTCTTAATGATATCCTCCGGTGAATGATTCCCGGCTTCAACATATAGGTTATGGTTTCCTATTCCTGGCAGACTGGTAAACCCTCCGCGAGATGCATTTCCTGTGCTCTTCACACCGGCTCTCTTGGCAGCAATGGTGTTGTAAATAAAGCTTTTAAGAACTCCCTTTTCAACCAAAACCCGTTTTTGAGTTGGAACGCCTTCACCATCGAAAGGTGCACTTCCCAATCCTTTAGCTTTGGTTCCATCATCAACAATAGTTAGTAGTTCTGACGCAAATTGCTGATCAAGAGAGTTCTTCAGAAAGCTGGCTCCCTGACTTACTCTTTCGCCATTGATCGCTCCCAGAATTCCTCCTAGCAATGAACCGGCAACTGAGCTGTCGAAGATTACACTTGCTTTTTGGGTGGCAACCATTTTTGGATCTATAAGTTCTTTGGCCTTATTTGAAGCCGACTCAGCTATCTTATCTATCGGATCCAAATCGGCAAAAAATCTCCTCGAGCAATATTCCCCACCGGTATTTTTCTGCTCGCCTTTTTCCGCAACTACACTCACCCCAATAGAGCATCCTGATGATTTGTAGGTTCTGGACACCCCATTAGAGTTGGCAATAAATACTTCGTATTCACCTTCTCCAAAGCTACTGCCCGAGCTCTTTGTAACCAGGGGATCAGTAGTGGCCTTTTTTTCTAACTCCAAAGCCATCCTGATTTTTTCCTCCATAGAAACATCCGTGATTTTTGGATCATACAAGCCATCTACTGATATCGCAGCCGAATTTTCCGGCAGGACATTGTTTTCATCAGGAGTAATTAACTTGGCAAATTTAACTGCCTGTTTTATAGTGCTTTCCAGGAACTTTTCGCTCATGTCGTTACAGTGACTGAAGCCCATTCTTCCATCCACCAATACACGGAAGCCAACTCCCGCCGAAGAGGCTTCTTCGATGGTTTCAATTTCTCCATTGAGAATGCTGATTGATAAATCACGACTGGTTTCAAGGTAAACTTCTGCTGAGCTTGCTCCCAGATCCAAACTTTTCTGAACAAGTTTTTCGGTTAATTCTTTATAATTCATGGCGTTTTATTCTTGCTTTAATAAATCAGGCTTTACTTCCACCCACATTGAGACCCTTAATTCTAACTGTAGGCTGACCGGCAGTTACTTCTGCGGCCTGACCTTTACCACATATTCCCGGGCCGAAATCAAGGTTATTCCCAACTGCATCTATATTCGATATTACTTCCAGACATGATCCGATAAGTGTAGCTCCCCTGATAGGTTTAGTTTTCTTGCCTTTCTCAATAAGATAGGCTTCGCGACAAGTGAAGTTAAAGACACCTGTAACAGGATTCACACTTCCACCACTTAAGCTCTGAACATAAATTCCCTTCTTGGTGTCGGCCAGAATATCCTCAGGATTATCCTCTCCATTGTCGATGAAGGTGTTAGTCATTCTTGGGATTGGGATATAACGGAAGGACTCACGCCTTCCGTTCCCTGTTCTGGTCATATCCAGCTGTTTGGCACTCAGGATATCTGTCATGTATCCTTTTAGTACCCCTTTTTCAATCAATACATTTTTCTGAGCCTGTGTACCCTCGTCATCGTAATTGGTGGTTCCCCTCATATTTGGAAGAGTGCCATCATCAACCATGGTAAAGCAATCGCTGGCCACTTTTTGTCCGAGCTTACCTGTGAATGCACCAATCCCCTTTGTAATATTATCAGCTTCCAGTGGATGACCAACAGCCTCATGAACGAGGACACCACCCCATCCGTTCTGCATCACAACATCCATAATACCTGCAGGTGCTTCCTCAGCATCCAGCATGGCAATAGCTTCCCGGGCTGCTTTCTGTGCAACCTCTTCCGGGCTGGTTATATCGAACATCTCGAATCCTGAATGCTTGCTCAGTCGTTCACGCGACATATGCCTGGCCTTTCCATTATCACTCATTGTCTGAACAATGAAAAACAGCAGGGGCAGCTCGTCCCTCAGATATAAGCCTTCAGAATTTGCTATTACCCTGCTCCTAACCTCATCGTAATGGTTGACCATAGCCATCTTGATGCGTGGATCATAATCCATAGCAGCCTGATCAGCTCTCTTCATCACTTCTATTCTCTCCTGATCCGCTATATCCAGAAGTGGCATCTTAACAGAAATGAAAGAATCTCTTTTTGCCTCACTTATATCAATCGGAGTAGTAATATTTCCGTTTTTAGCTACATAGGAAGCAACCTCAGCTGCTCTCAACAATTTCTCCTCGGTAATCTCATCGGTATAGGCATACCCTGTTTTATTTCCTGATACTACTCTCACTCCGGCACCCTGACTGATACCATAGAGCCCGCTTTTGAATTTCGACTCCTCCATGTTAATTTGTCGGGATACCCGGTTCTCGAGGTACACATCGGCAAAATCACCACCATTCTTAAGTGCCCTGGCAATGATTTTATTTAGAGTTGAGTGATCCATATCCAGACTGGCTACTGATGCAGTGGGATCTCCACTACAGGATACCAGACTTGACAGTATTGTCGGTGTGGCAGCCACCATTAGGCCACCTTTAAAGCTTAGCTCAAGAAATTTCCTTCGAGGCATATCCCTAACGCTGAAATTATCTTTATTCATGTTGAACGGTTTTGTTATCGAAAATGGAGCATCAAGTTAGTAAAAAAAATTTCGTAGAGACGCATATTTGCGTCTATGTCTCATGACCGTAGGAATTTTGGAAATATCTTTGTCCGAAGGTGTGATTATGTAAAAGAGTGATTATGCAAAAGAGGAAACGCAATTATGCATCTCTACACCAAGCGAATTTTTAGCAACTCTCTACCTAATTGATGAATGGCAGTTTCTATTTTTTTGACCTGTTCCAGGCTGGGATGTTTAATTCCCCGGGCATACTGCCGGAGAAGACTGGGGTTAATACCAGCTTTTAATGCAACTGCTGTTTGTTTAATGGGAGCAAAAAGACCAAAAAAATCCCTGATATCCAGACGATAATCGAAGACAAAATTACCTTCGAAGCTGGAAGGGATGGGTTGGTTTTCCATTTTCAAGACCTCTAAATGTAATTCAAGAGCTTCATGCATATTGGTTTCAACCTCAGTTAAATCCGCGCCTGTTGTGCAGGTTACTGGCAGACCCGGGAGATAAGCAGAAAAGCCGGTATCTGTTTGTTCCAGTATCACTATTACTTTTTCCATTCTACTCCAGCCATGTGATTCAACGATCCTTAATAATTCCTTAGATTTTATCACAAAAGTAACAAATTTGTTATACGAAGTCTATTGATCTTTAATTAATAGATGCAATTGTGAATAGAAAATGAAAAAAAAAGGAAAACAAAATAATTGTAGAGACGCATATTTGCGTCTTTGATCGAAAATATTCCAATGTTTCTTCCGAATAACGGAATAACGGAATAACGGGATAACGAATAACGGAATAACCGAATAACGAATAACCGGATAACGGGATAACCGGATAACGGGATAACCGGATAACTGATCCTTATTGAAACACCGGCAAAGAACGCGTCTTCTCACCTGCCTTAATCAGAACCTCATCAAAAGCGTATTTCATCCTACCCTGACCGTAAGGAAATCCTCCCATAATGCAGGAGTCGCCTCCTAATGAGCAAGTGATAACAGCCTGATAGAAATATTTGCCCTCGGGAAGAACAATTTGATAAACCTGTTTGGCATCAGACACATTAGAATGATAGAAGAAAACTCCCTTATTCATTTCATACATGGTATTGCACACAGCCAGGTCGGCACGCCTGATACCATCCTGGATCAATTTGTAATTCGGGAGTTCAAAATCAACCTCCAGTATCCCGTGATCTTCAGGTAGTTGAATGCCATCAAATCCTTTGAATGGTTCATCCTTTACGCAGGCAAACATTATTATCATTATGACAAATGCGCCTAATATTTTTCGCATATGGAATTTAAAATTCTTCATCATTTGATACGAAATTAAGGTTTTTAGTAATAGGATTTATTGCAATTGTATCAGCAGATTGTTCTGACAATGGTATTCCATAGACATGCAATCTGGATATTGATGAGAAAACACCTCGCGCATTATCGAGGTTGGTATAATCAGATACCCTATCGGACAAGCCCAATGGGTTAATTCCTGAATTTGAGAACAGTGCCAGCTCAACACCTCCATAAACAAATGTGAAATCCAGGTTTACTATTTTTCGATTTACACTATCCAATTCGGGAATGTTATTTTTTAGAGTTTTTAGTAATGCTGTGCCGGTCACATTCTGACTGAATACTGCTTCATCAGGATATTCCAGGACGGGATTAAGGGTCATTGACAATCTCTTGCTACGTATCTCTCCTGATTTTTTCTCCAGATAATTAATATGAAATGTCCCTTGGTAGTAGGCCGTGCCGGGGGATCCAAACCAGCGTAAAACATATGCCTGTGTTGGATCAATTACCATCTTTCTGCCCGGGACAATAGCAGGATCGATAAGATGAACGGGAGCTATTGGTTTGATCTTTGCCGAAGCCATTGTTTTAGTCTCCGGGAAGTATACGTACAAACTGTAATCATTCAAGTGGGTGGGTTTGAGCCTGCTTGTGTATAAATCAGTACTGGCAAACAAAGAATCATTGTCGGATCTGAGCTTTTCGGAATAAGAAAAATTAGTAACGGTGCGGCTTCCTTCTTCATTAATACTTTCAATATATATCCGTTTTGTAGTATCTTTCAGATAGTTGTCAAAAGTCTCTTCCCATTCCAAGAACATACTTCGGTCCTGAAAAACCCTGGAAACACGAACTGTTTGAACGGAATCCTGGGGATTCAGCAAACAATAAACCACAGGAGTGAACTCAGGAGGTGCAAACAGCTCAATATTTTGCTCGCAGGATTGAAACAAGCACCCGGTTAATCCACAGGCTACCAATAAGAAATAATATTTGACTGATCTATTCATTTTTAATACATCTAACTGATAAAAAATTGGCATTACCGGAAAAACCTTTGTATATCTGGTCTTTTCCTTTTAATAATGCAATATTCCAATGACCACATCCAGGTGGTGAAGGTTTTAAAGGTGTTGATGACCAGAAATATGTAATTGAACCCAGCCCAATAAATTCCCAGGCCTTATAAGAAAACTCACCTGCCTCCTGTACTAATATTTCATGGCCCCACCCGGCATACAGGGCATTGAAATCTGTTGAACCGCCTAATAACAACTCTGATGCTGAAGAGTATCCCCCGATAGTATAGATTAAGGTTTCCCATTCCTTTCTTGTTGGTAGATGCCATCCATTCGGGCAAATTCCTTTGGCCCCTTCCCACATTTTCATATCAGCGGCTGAATAGGCTGTATATAGCCTTCCATAAGTAGTGCAAATGTTTCTCTGAAGATGCCAGGGAATATCATCAGAATAATAACAGTGTGATCTAAGTGTGTCTATTTTATGAGAAATTAGTCCGGGTTCATAGTACATATTTTTAGCCATCCACCATTGGTCACCAATTTTTACCGTTGGATAAAACTCTTCAGCATCAAACCTCCTGTCAATGATCAATCCTGTTTCATTGGTTCCTGCTGTTACAGTAACATAGGTGGAGGTAGTATCTTTTAAGCCCTCAGTATCCATGGCCTCCATTACAATCTGATATACACCCGGATTGGTAAACTTGTGGTAGTAATACTTCTCATTACTAAATTCAGTATCCCAGCTCTCATCACCTTCAAAATCCCAGCGGATTTTAAGTGCTGTGGGAAGGTCTTCAATATCATAGGTAGGCCAGGCATCAAGATAGAACTGAGTTGTGAGATTCCCCCTTTTGCTGCCTATTTTAAATATTGGGATCGGTGGCCTGTTAAGATGAAATACCCTTACCGCTTGGTCAAGGCTCTTTTCCAAACTATTTTCATCCACCACTTTCAGAGTCACATTATACGCATGCTCCATTTGAAAAACTTGTTCGATGAATGGCTCATGGAAAGGGCCAAGCCATTCACCAAGCTTTAACGGCGATCCCAGATCAAATTTCCAGTAATACAAGAGTTCGTTATCAGGATCATCAGGATTAATTGTTAGACTTGCATCAAATAATACAGTATCCTCCTGAAGTGGATGAAGAGGATCCCATGAGAATTCCATGTGCAAATTTGGATTGATCTGATTAACCTCAAGATTAATATTATAGAGGCTGCTCATTCCCTGAGGATCTCTAATTTCCATTGTTGGCTGAAAATCACCGGTTTCAAAAAAGGTATGCTTAACAACAGATTTCGAGCTAAAGCCTGTATCCCATATACCATCTCCTTCCCAATCCCATTTAAATTGAAGCTGGTCAAGGGAATCTTCATCATCCTTGGAAGAAGTGGCATCAAATGTGAATTCAGTTATCCTGTTACCATATTCGGGATTTACTTGAAAAAGAGCCCTTGGATTAGAATAATCCTGATCTACACTTACTGTAATACTGCAAGTATCTGTTAATCCTGATGAATTAAGAGCTTCCAGTAATGATTTGTGTGTCCCCTTTGAATAGAAACGATGCACAAACATGGGATCGCTCGAGTATTCCTCATCCCAAATACCATCATTATTCCAATCCCAACGATAATAAATTTCATCCTTAACATTTCCCGCCAGAGACTTAGAACAATCAAATCGTATGTGGGTGGTAGTCAATAGAGTATCGGGTGATACATTAATCGCAGCCTGGGGAGGAACCGTTATATCTGTGTCAGGACGATTACAACTTGTAGAAAGGACAAGCCCGATAGTCAATATGACTAAAAGAATAATTTCCCTCATCGCTTTTTTTGGTTTCTATAAAGGTAGGAAAAATATATCGTAGAGACGCATATTTGCGTCTTTGCCACGTAACCATAGAAATTTGGAAATACCTTTATTCGAAGGTGCAATTATGCGAAAGAGGAGACGCAATTATGCGTCTCTACGCATCGTCTGGGGTATCCTCGGTGGTGTCAGGAGCAACACCCTTCCTGCTCCCTTTGTACAATTCGTATTTATTGAACCTGCACTCCAGCGCGCCGTTGAATACTTTGATCTTCCGGGAGGTTCTCAGTCCTACAAACTTCAGGGCTTCCATGCTGGAGCTAATAATCCAGGCATCCCAACCTTCATAATGGTGCTTTAATCGTGTTCCGATGTCCTCGTAAAGTTGCATCACCTTAGCTTCACTTTCCAGTCGTTCGCCGTATGGTGGGTTCATTATGATGAGGCCTTTATCTTCTTTTTTCTCGCCCTCCAGGATGTCCTCTTTTTTCAGGGAAATCATATTGCTTAATCCGGCACGTCTGATATTTCGGCGGGCAATATCCATGGTCCTGGGATCAATTTCCCTACCCAGAATTTTGCATTCAGGAGTAACTGTCTTGGATTCAGCATCAGCTTTCAGGGCATTCCAGAGTTTCTCATCAAAATCGATCCAGGATTCAAACCCAAAGGAACGCATACCGCCTGGGGGTATATTCCCGGCAATCATTGCTGCCTCAATAGGTATCGTTCCTGAACCGCACATGGGGTCTAAAAAAGTAGTTTTTTTATCCCAACCGGAGAGGGCGATCATGCCTGCTGCAAGGACCTCATTTATTGGTGCACGTGAACCTTCCTGCCTGTAACCCCTTTTACTCAGCGGACCGCCGGAGCTGTCGAGAGATATTGTGAAATGTGTTTCAGCAAGATGGACATTTATCCTTACATCCGGACTGGCAGTATCAACAGATGGTCTTATACCAAAAGCCTCACGGAACCTGTCGGCAATAGCATCCTTACTTTTCAGCGCAACATATTTCGAATGACGAAATACCTCACTGTAAACCACCGCATCAATAGCAAAAGTGTTCTTGAATGAAAAATAGTCATCCCAGGGAATATTTTTAACCTTTTGATAAAGCTGCTCCTCATTTCTGGCCTGGAAAGTTTCAATAGGCTTAAGAATCTTTAGCGCCGTGCGAAGATGGAGATTGCACCTGTACAGGAGATTATTTGTGCCGGTGAACTTTACAGCACGGTTTATAATCTGGATATCAGTGGCCCCAAGCTGATTTAGTTCATTAGCCAGGATTTCCTCAAGGCCGAAGAGGGTGGTTGCAACAAGTTCAAATTTTTCCAAAACGCACTTTTTTTAATGGTTCAAAGGTAGTTATAAGTGATCAAGTAGAATATTTAAGCTGATAATTTTGAATAATTGGTAAATTAGTGGAACATTCTTAAGACTTAAACAATGTATTATAACACCCATATCCACACATTCATGAATGTGGATGTACCTCAGAAATTTCTCCCACTGGGTTTAGTGAGGTTATTAGCCTCCAGTGCAGGAACCAAGATTTTGGCCAAAATTCTTAATAATTTGAATCCATTATCCAGCAATGATTTACTGGATAGGTATGTTAACTTTCTTATTACAAGTAAATTGGGATCGCAAAAAGTGATATTTGAGCAATGCAAGAAGTTTTATCCTGATGATACCCGCTTCGTTGTTTTGCCAATGGATATGGCCTTTATGGGCGCCGGTAAAGTGCCCAGGGATTACCAGGACCAACTTGATGAGCTGTGTAATATGGCTAATGAATCTGGATCTGTGATACCATTTATGCATATCGATCCCCGTAGGAAGGGGGTGTTCGACCTATTCAGAAGATATGTGGAGGAAAAGGGTGTCAGAGGGGTGAAGCTGTATCCTCCGCTCGGATACTTCCCTTATGATCAGGCTCTTTATCCTATTTATGAGTATTGCGAAAAGCACAAGCTCCCTGTAATTTCCCATTGCAGCCCATTTAACCTGGTCCATTTCAGGGGCAGCCGAAAAGAAGTTGAGTTACTTTTGGCGAAATCTCTTACTCCAATTGACACTAAAGGGAAAAAGAAGAAGGAACTATACCCATACTTCGCTCATCCTTCCAATTATGAAACTATTCTGAATGATTTTAAGAAGCTTAAAATTTGTGTTGCCCATTTTGGATCAGGACATTACTGGAAGGAATATCTCGAAAATCCTTCAGCCGACGACAATTGGTTTACCATTATCAGAAGAATGATTGAGAAATATGATAACTTCTACACTGATGTGTCTTTTACTCTGAATAACGGGCATTATTTCTCCCTTCTCAAAGTCTTAATGTACAACGTAAAGCTTAATCGTAAAATCCTCTTTGGTTCAGACTATTATATGGTCGAAACCAAAACTGATGAACGCCGTTTCGGAATCGACCTGAGAGCTTTTCTTGGGAATGATTATTTCTCCCTGATTTCAGAGGCAAACCCTGAAACATTTCTTGGTATTAAAAAGTAAAATATGGTTTATTAGACTTCCACTTTCCTCTTGTGAAATCAGGAACCTCAATTGAATTACTTCCTTTGGCAATTGAAAGCTCTGATAATGGTCCTATAGATGACATTAGAACACCATCATAAAGGCTTAGAGGTAATTTGGTCTTATTCTTAACTGATTTCACAATCTGATTTAGCATTACCCCGTCGGCACCACCATGACCTCCAAAGATATCCGTGGCAAACCTGTTCTGATATTTCTCGTGATAGGGAGGGAATGGCTCCCAGCTATGGTATTGAGGACTGACACCGGTTAGGTAAACAGCATCTCTCTGCTCATTGTAAATCCCCTTGGTTCCCTGAATAGTCCAGCGATTATCATAAGGCCTGGGCGACTGCATATCAAAATTGATCACAATGGTTTTTCCCATTTTAGTCCTGACCACTGTTGTTACGATATCACCCTGCTTGTATTTCCTGTCGCCATTTGGATGACCCGGGAATTTCCTTTTGAAGTATTCATTAATACTTCTACTGTCGGTAGCAGTTGATGTAAGAGTATCGTATGCATCCCCACAGTTTATATCCATCCAGCTGATAACAGGTCCTTGCTGATGTGTTGGATATTGAGCTCTGTTATGCTCAATAAGATATTTAGCACCCCATCTGTCGTTTCCTGTTGCATTTTCAAAATACCAGTGATCAATACAATCGTGAGAATATGCACAGTGTGCATGGGTCATGGTTCCCAGTAAGCCTTCACGAATCATGTTCAGAACGGCCAGATTATCCGGGCGGAAGCTCCAGTTTTCCATCATCATACACTCAGCACCCGTTTTTTCGTGAGTGTCGATTAGTTCCCAGCATTCATCCATGGTATAGGATATTGGCACCTCACAGCAGGTATATTTACCGGCTTTCATTCCTGCAACGGCCATTGGTGTATGCAGATCCCAGGGGCTGGCAATAATAATAGCGTCAATATCGTCTCTCTGAACAAGCTTCTCATAATCAGTAGCTCCCGAGTAGCCTTCCGGTTTTGGCTGACCTTTATCCATCACAATTTTCTGAGCGGCTTGGAGTGCCTTTGGATCGATGTCGCAAACAGCCTTGATCTCTACTCCCTCGATTGATAGAATATTACCCATTAAGCCACGGCCTCTGCCTCCAGTACCAATAAATCCAAAGCGTGCTTTCTTAGCGGGGTCTGTTCCCATTCCCATTGCGCTTAAGGGGAGAGAGCCAGCCAGACCTAAACCGGCCATTACTGTTGAGTTTTTCCTGATGAAATCTCTTCTGTCAATTTTATTTTTCATATCCTGATTTTTTTATCTCTTATCCAGAGCCTTCCCAAGCTCTTTCCATTGTTTCTTCGACATACCATTCGCAGTAAACAGGCAAATACCCTTAGCCCCTGCTTCATTGGATAATCTAACAAGATTATCCATTTCATCAGGACCTACCCAGGCGGTAAAAACTCCACTGTATAAATCGGTTTTACCATCCAAAGCATCAACTCCTTCCTTCGTTGCTGTTTTGATCCATTCAAAGGGCTCATAATAGTACTTATGGTAGATCATTGGCATAAGGGCATCAATCTTCCAGTTTACCCAGTCTTGTCGTACTAATTGTTTTGCTAGTTTTGGAGTTGGGAATACTGCAGCCGACAGCATTTTACCCTCAGCATGTACAACATCATAAATCTCATTTACCAGGCTTGTTATAGAATTGTACCTGAAATTTACCCAGTCCTTATTCGCCGCCGGATCTTCAATATTCATTGGATCTATTCCGTATTCTGATTTAAATTTTTTACGACATTCATCGCAATAGCAAAAATCATATTCAGGAAATTCCTTATCCTGAACCAGGTCGTATTTAGGCTGCAAGCCTACCGGAAGAATAATATCAGGAAAACGTATATAATCAAGATGCACACCATCCAGAAAATCCTTGCGGGCAAGCTCCTGCATTATGCCTACTATATATTCACGGGCGCCGGGATTATTCGGACAGAGCCATTTATAATAACCAACATAGGGAGGTGCATCAAGACATGATTTTCCTTCTCTGCTTACCTGGTACCAATCGGGGTGTTCTTTCTCTACTCCCCTGGCCCCATGTGGGTTAGCTGCTGGTATCCAAACATGAACACTAAGGCCTTCCTTCTTTGCGATTCCTGCAATATGGGCAAATTCTTCATCTGTCAGCCTTGGTTCAATAATCAACAGGCCATCGATGCCCGAATTATGCATCAAACGGAAGTCTTTCTTGAGTTTTTTGTCTTTTAAATTACCCCCCAGATACATCCAGGCCCAATCAAATGAGGACTCTTCAGAGGGCTTAAATTTTTTCTCCTGACTAAAAGCCGGGCCCTGCAATAAAATCAGGAAAGCAAAAAATAGAATCGAGTAAGATCTTTTCATAAACTTTACTCCTCACTCACTTCCTCTGCATCTTCCTCCTTCACTTCCAGCGCTTCCTTAATCTCCTCAACCTTCTTTCCTTTTAGGTAATCAGGAAGTTCTAATCCGGCCATTTTGAATAGTTCTTCAAAAGGAGGTATTGATCCGAGCATTCCGGATAGGAAATTTGCTGATGTTGGGGATTTTCCGTCTTTTCCAGATGACATATTGTCCCAGACGGTAATCTTATCTATTTTAAGATTTTTAATCGCTTCTACTTGTGTTTTTACAAGCTCAGGAAGCTTATCTGCTATCATCAGCATTACGGCAGCTGAAGGATCTTCATTTGCTGCATCAACCAGTTTCTCAAAACCACTGGCTTCCTTGCTAAGGATTTCGTAGATACCACGGGCTTCAGCATCCATCTTTACGAATATTGCATCTGCTTCGCCTTTGGCATGTCTCCGGGTTTGCTCGGCTATTGCCTCAGCATTTATTTCAACCTTCTCCTTATCAATCATTGCAGGGATTACGACGTTGGCATTTTGAGTTGCCCTATCCCTTTCGGCCCTTGCCTGTTCTGCGTCCTGTTCGGCAGCATAAGCTTCTTCAAGAGCTTTGGCCTGGGTGACTTTTTCAGCTGCGACAGCTTTTCGCTCAGCCTCTGCTTCCTTTTCTCTTCTTTCTGCATCTGAATTGGCAATTGTAATTTTCGCGGTATTCTCTCCTTCAACAGCCGATGCATCGGCAGAAGCTACCTTGATTCTTTGTATCTGGTGTGCCTGAGCTTCACCAATAGAACCATCACGATTTTTTTCTGCTACGCTTTTCTTAGCATCATTGATCGCTTTGGCTGCAGCTTCCTTACCCAGAGCTTCGATATAACCCGATTCATCATTGATGTCGGTAACGTTAACGTTGATCAGTTTCAGACCGATTTTCTTCAATTCAGCTTCCACATTGGATGAAACAGCTGCAAGGAATTTATCTCTATTGCTATTGATCTCTTCAATATCCATTGTTGCAACTACCAGCCTCAACTGTCCGAAAATGATGTCTTTAGCCAGGTTGCTGATGTCCTGCTGAGATAATCCCAATAATCTTTCAGCAGCATTAGTCATAACACCAGGCTCAGTTGAGATACCCACAGTAAATCTGGAAGGCACATCAACTCTGATATTCTGCTTACTCAGTGCACTGGTCAGGTTTATTTCAATGGAAAGGGGGGTGAGATCAAGAAAAGAATAGTCCTGGATAACCGGCCAGATAAATGCAGCTCCACCATGAATACATTTGGCGGATCGTGCTTCCGCCTTAACTCCTTTACCTACCTTGCCATAAACAACAAGAATTCGGTCGGATGGACATCTTTTATACCTCCTGAAGAAGGATATAATCAGGATAAAAACAAAGAGCGCTACAACAGCAAGCCCAATAAGTGTGTATTGTCCCATTTTAGTTTAATTTTTGGATTTTTTTGTAGAAGGTTTAACTATTAAAATTTCGTTGTTGAAAATCTCCGTTACTTCAATTATTGCCCCGGTTTTGAGTTCCTCTTTATTGTCAGTCATGGCATCCAGGGTTCTTAAGCCCTGAACGGAGATCTGAACTTTACCCATTCCTGATCTTTTGGGAGGTATAGTGAGATAAACAGTTCCGATTTTGCCAGTTGCATTTATCATTTTTAAGCTTCCATCATCGGTGAGCTTAAACATGAAATACATTAAAGCTGCCATTATTGCCATCATCAGTAAACCAGCGGCCATAGAAATAATGATAGTGATAGGAATGCCAAGCCCAGAGTTGATACATGCGATACCGGACCATCCAAAAATAGTGAAAAAAGCTACCAGGCTTTTCAACGAAAGGAACTGAAAATCAATGCCATGATCGCCTTCAACGCTGGCATCGACATCACCACCGGAATCAACATCACTAACATCCCCCATGAACAAAGTCATTATTGTTTGAAGGATGAATAATACGGAAAATGGAATAGCTACAATCCAGTAAACTTTTTCGAGGGCATCCAGAGTAGGCCACCATTCGGAGATTGAAAGTATCATCATCAGAAGTGTTATTTGAGTCAATTAAAAACAATATCAAAATACGATTTTTTTTCATAAGTTTATAAAAAAACCTGAAATGAGAGGAATACTCATTCTACTATGTGTTTTGCTTTTTCTCTGGATGGGAGGATCGGGCTACTTGTTTATGTGTAAAATTAATGATCATTGCAGTCGGGATAAAAATGTTTCAGTCGAAACAGATGTGATTGATAAAACGCCTGCTTTGAGAGTAGTGGAGGAAGGAGCTGACGAGAAGAGGGAAGGGGTAAGTGATAATACGTCAGAATCCATACCAGCCAAAGATCCAATTACTATTAAAGATCCAATTACAATAGCCAGGGAATATATTGAGAATAATTCTTCCAGGACCATCTGTTTTAATTATGCTAAGTATGAAACAATAATTTCAGAGGAAGATTCTGTTTTTATTGAAATGTTACGTCTTTACATTGAAAATAATCCGGGGAAGGCTGTTTATGTAACTGGACATTCAGATTCTATTGGGACACCTGAAGGATTGATCTTCGCCAGTTATCAGCGTACTGTTTTTATGAAAGGTACTCTGGTTGATGCTGGTATCCCAATATCCCTTATTGCTTCTAAGAGTTTGGGAGATAGCTTCCCAATTGCATCAGATTCAAGCGCTCAGGGAAGAGCAAAAAACCGACGAGTAGAAATCTCCATAAGAAACTTATAACGTCATGAGTGAGTTAGCTTTAGATCTTATATTCATAATCATCGTACTATTAGGTACGGCAGTTTTGGGAATTCTAATAGGGTATGTCTTTGGATTGATTCAAAAGAAGAAGGCAATTATTGGCTTAGAAAAACAAATCTTGGACTTGAAAAATGAGCGAATTGAGATTAAAACTTTAGCAAATGATACTCGATATAAGTTTGAAAAACGTATTGATGAACTGGAAACTGAGCTTTCTACCTATCAGGAGGAGAAGGATGAATTAAGCAATAGAACAAAGGATTTGATGAAAGCATTAGCAGAAGTTAGAGAAGAAACTCCTGTTGCTGATACTGGATCTTTGTCAAATAAGATGGCTTCAAAAAAGGGCGGTGCAGCGTACAATTTGAAAATTATTGAGGGTATCGGGCCAAAAATCGAGGAGATACTAAAGCAGGAAGGCCTTGATACCTGGGTAAAATTATCGATGGCAAATCCAGATGAAATCCGTTCAATTCTCATAAGTAAGGGTGGAAGTGCCTACCGGGTTCACGATCCAAGATCCTGGCCCTATCAGGCTAAACTTGCTTCTGAAGGCCTCTGGAAGGATCTAAAAGCTTATCAGGATAGATTATCCGGAGGCAAATAGCTTGGGTACAAATTTAATCTATTCAGTACCTACACATATTAATCAAATATTCACCATACATTCATTGGTTCACAGAAAAACAATAGAGAGCCTTAAACCCTCTTAAAAACAACTCATCTCCAATGATTACCGGACTGGCATGAAAGGTGTCATCCAGTTCATTTGTGGAAATAAGTTCATAGCTTGGCCCTGCTTTAATGACGCTAACATTTTCGGTGCCAGCGATATAAATCTTGCCGTCCGTTCCTGTTGGGGAAGAGAAAATGCTACTAATCCCTTCAACTTTTTCACTTTTGTACTTAACTTCTCCTGTTTTGGCATTAAGACAGGTAAGGAAGCCATTATTTGCTTTCAGGAAATATAGATATCCGTCCATTAGCACTGGACAGGGGGTGTATGGTGTGTTCTCATTATATTCCCATAGAATGGCATCAGTTCCGCTTATATCACCCTTTGCATTAGCCAGATCTATGGTCTGAAGGGCTGTTCCTCTAAATCCGCTCATAACATAAAGTATCCCATTTTCGAATATGGGATTAGGTATCACGTTGGATGTCATACCTGTGCTTTCCCAAATGATTTCTCCGGTTTCAAGATCATAGCTTCTTACTTTTTTTGTGGCACTGGTGATTACCTGGGGCTTACCATTGATTTCAACAATAAGAGGTGATGACCAGGAGGTTCCTTCATCTCGATCAGCTTTCCAGATTTCTTCACCTGTTTTGGTGTCAAGGGTAACAATAAATGACTGGCCGTTGTGATCCCATAAAACTACAATTCTGTCCTTATACAAGGCCGGAGAGCTACCTTCTCCAAAACTCATGTGCTTCTCCATTTGGCCCCAGTCATGATCCCAGATTACATTGCCTTTAAGATCCAGGCAGAATAGTCCTCTTGACCCAAAATAGGCATAGATATGTTTTCCGTCAGTGACCGGAGAGTTGGATGCCCAACTTCCAAGTCCATGTGTTTTCTCCTGAGGCAGTTCTTCTTTTACTGTTTTTTCCCATTGTATTTCCCCGGATTTTTTATCCACTGAAATAACTTTGAATTGATGAATAAGATCTGTTTTAGAAAATGACATACCCCTCCGTCTGCCGGATTGACCTTGATCATCAGCCTCGTCTTTAGTTTCTTCAATTACAGTTTCTTTTTCAACTGCTACAGCTGAAAGTAAAATTATTTGATTACCCCAGACTATGGGAGTAGCATGACCTTTTCCCGGGATTTCAGTTTTCCATTTGAGATTCTGGTTTTCTCCGAATTCAGTGGGGGGATTACCTGATAATGCAACACCTGTATCCAGAGGGCCGCGCCATTGCGGCCATGAGGTTTTATTGTCTTGTGCCAACAGGCAGGAAGACATACTAATGGACAAAATACCTATCAGGGCGAGGGTTACTATGCTTTTCATCTTGAGCTGATTTACGTATAATTCAAGTTCTCAAGATATTAATAAAAGCAATAGTTGATACTCCTTCGTCACAAAATAAGAAGATAGTTCTATTTGGCTATCTGCTTAGCATTTTCCATAATGATCTGATATGTATATCCGGCGCCAAAATCACGATTCAGAGAAACCTGTCCCTTGAAAGTGACAAGCTGATCAATTTCAACATTATCCTGGCAGGTAATGGTAAGATCATGGTTATTGCCATCAGCAGGCTCAACTGTAATATGTACCCAATTTCTAGACATAATTGCAGGGTTAACTTTTATGACTTTTCCTGAAACGGTAACAATTTTATTGGAATATTTTTCCGGGTTTGTCAGCAATTCATTAAGGCTGATTTCTTTCTCAATTGTTCCCGTGACTTCACCGGCGGTTGAATTATATTCTCCGGCTGGCTGTTGCTGTTGCTGGTTTCTTGGAGTGCCCATGTGAACTTGTGAGCCTCCAGCTGGTGTGCCCATTTGTCCTTGTGGAGTATCACTAAGATCCTGAATGAAATATACCCTGTCGAAGACTCTATCTAACTCAGTACTTTTCCAATCTAACATTTCATAAGAAGTGGTATAATAAAGAGTCTCACCTTTTTTGGATTCTCTTTTTGGGGATGCCATCCAATACTCAGAATTTCCTTCAAGAACTCTGAAATAAGTGTAATCAGTTGTATGAATAAATTCTTGAACTTTAACTTCGTGTGTATTAGGGGCCAGTATGGATTGACTGTTGTCTTTTTTGGCTTTGCAAGCACTAAACATCAAAATGCTTGCTGCTATCAGTAATAATATTGTTGTTTCTCTTTTCATCTTTTCTCCTACATTAAATATTAATAAGCTAAAATTAGCTCTGCAAAAATAGCAGGATTTTTTAAACAGGAGATAAGTCCTGAAGAACAAAAGGTTTATCTTATTCTGGATATATAGTATTTAAAACCCAGGGATGTTGAGAACCAGTTTTAGTTAAGATATCCTGTAAGGTCATCATGGGGTGCTCTGAGAAACAACAAATTAGTATCCCAAACAAAAATAAGCGGGCTCCTTTTTTTGATTGGATGATTTAATCCAATACCAAAGCCAAAGGCCAGCGGAGCCATCGGGCCATAACCAAGAATGTTGTTTTCATATCTTTTGTTGGGGATCTCAACGCTGGAATGTGCATATCCGGCAACAATATTGGCATGAACTCCCAAAAATCTCCCCTGGATTCCTCCGCCAGAAAAGCTGAAAAATGCTTCTTGAGCTAATAGTTGTCGGTGCAAAACAAAAATGTCGACATATGAATACTTGGAAACATTTTTTGATCGTGAGATAGTACCGCCAATTGCAATATCAATATTTAAACCATTCCCGTGCGATTCTTTATTTTTTGCAGTTACCGGGCGGCCATATGGCCCTGGGGTAGTAATTTCAAATCGGTCGAAAATATTTCCGTAGCCACCTGTGGCTTTAGCGTAGAAGTACCCTTCATATTTCATCTGTCCCTGACTTTCCGCGGTTGCGCACAGGCTCAACAGGATTGTTAAATGCAGAATAATTCCGCATTTCAATGCCAAATATTTCATATTAATAAATTGCTTGGTTCTTGAGGCAACAATATCAGTATAAAAATATTAAAAAAAATCCGAAATACATCAATGCATTAGAACTTTAACATATTATTTATCCATCCTTTCGCAAACTCACCAGGTAAGCGGAAGGACATAATGGTAGATAGCGAAGAAATGTGAAATAGTACCTGCCAGAACCAGGAGATGCCAAACCAGATGATGATATTTAAAGCGGGCTTTGCGGTAGAAGAAAATCCCAATGGTATAACACAGCCCACCGATTAGAATCCATAATACTCCCATAAAGGGTACAACCTTAAATATTGGTACGATAGCTATCAATATCATCCAGCCCATGGATGCGTACAGTAGAATATAGAAGAGGTTTACTCCCTTATTGAATTGAGTAGGTTTGGAAAGCTTAATAATTATGCCTGTTAATGCCAATCCCCATTCCAGCCCAAAAATCACCCAGCCAAAGGGTCCGTGAAGAGCCACTAGTGTAAGCGGAGTATAGGTGCCGGCAATAAGAAGGAAGATAGCGATCTGATCGAGGGTGAAAAATACTTCTTTCCATTTACCCGGATTCAGCCAATGGGTCATTGTCGAGGAGAAGTACAGTATTACTATTGAAACGCCGAAAATAGCCGAGCTGGTGATATGCCAACCTGTCCCTAACTGTGCCGATTTAACTATCATAAGAACCATTGCCACAAGCCCTAATAGTGTTCCTGTTAGATGGGATATGGCACTGGCTAATTCTTCTTTTTTTGTATAGCGTGAATTTGTTATTTCTGTCATATTAGAATTTTACTTCTCAGTTAATTTGAAATCTGAAAATTTCAGCGTATCAAGATTATTTTATACGGTATGTTCATGCTTTTTGTAATTTAACGGGATTAATTGGTTCCTGTATTTAACTCGAACCGAAAGCTATTATTGCTATGAAATTAAAGAAAAAATCAGGTTTTAGTGAAGTAAGCAAATTCTTTTTAATTGCTTTTTTCCTGATGCTGAATATCAGCATATTGGCTCAGAAGCATTATGAACCAAACTGGGAGTCGGTCGATAGTCGGCCTACACCCGAATGGTTTCAGGATGCTAAATTCGGCGTATTTATCTGCTGGGGTTTGTATTCTGTTCCGGCATGGAGCCCGGTAGGGCAGTATTCCGAATGGTATCAATACTGGCTACAGCAGAAATCACATAAGGGGCAGGTTTATGATTTCCACAAGAAAACTTATGGAGAAGATTTCGGGTTTAAAGATTTTGCCCCTATGTTCAAAGCCGAGCTTTTTGATGCCGACCAATGGGCTTCAATAATGAAAAATGCCGGTGCCAAATACATTGTTTTTACCACAAAACATCATTCGGGATACACCATGTGGCCCAGCAAGGAGGCTGAGCAAGCTTATGGTGAAAATTATAATATAGCAAAGGTAGGCCCAAAGAGGGATATAGTTGGTGAACTGGAAAAGTCGATGAAAAATAATGATATAAAATTCGGACTTTACTACTCACTTTACGAATGGTACCATCCTTTATATAAAACTGATATTGATAGGTTTGTGGAGGAGCACTTTCATCCCCAATTTAAGGACCTGGTTTCAAGATATACTCCTGATATAATCTGGACAGACGGAGAATGGGAACAGTCTTCCACCACCTGGCGATCCCCGGAATTGTTGGCCTGGTGGTTTAACAATGCACCAAATAAAGAATCTCTTGTGATAAATGACCGTTGGGGGAATGATAGCCGTCATAAACATGGCGGTTTTTTCACCACAGAATATGGTTCCGGAATGAATGATGATTCGCATGCCTGGGAGGAGAGTAGGGGAATGGGGCATTCGTATGGATATAACAGGGCCGAAAATATTGAGGATTATAGAAGCTCAAGAGAATTAATTCTGATGTTAATTGATTTGGTAAGCAGGGGCGGGAATCTGTGCCTGGATATAGGGCCTGCTGCTGATGGCTCAATACCTGTAATAATGCAGGAAAGACTGTCTCAGATAGGTGAGTGGTTGGAAATTAATGGCGATGCTATATATGGTACACGAATGTGGGATCATCCCTGCCAATGGTCGGATGGAAAAATGCCGGAACTCAAAAGGGGAGAATACATGACAGGCTTCGATATTCTGAAGCAAACAATTAAACCCGATTCCGGTATGGCAGTCAAAGAAGTATTCTTTACAAGCAAGGGTGAAGCAATATATGCCATATCTCCCGAATGGCCTGGCAAAGAATTGAAGATTAAAGATTTAAGATCAAAGATGAAAGAAGAGAGAGATAAATTAAAAGTTGAGTTTCTTCTTACGGGCGAATCATTGCCTTTCAAATGGGACGGTAATGATTTAATAATAGAAATGCCGGATATTAATATCAATAAAATGGGAAATCACGCCGCTTACGTATTTAAAATAACATTGTAAGGACGGTGCCTTGTGCCCGTCCCTGATAGCACAGGTAAAATGCTGAAAAAATACTTTTTTTCATTAATCATTCTTATCACCCTGGCTTCTTCGGCCAGTGCCCAACTTCGGATAGACAGGTATTTGATAACCGGGCGTCGCCAATTGGCCAGGAGTGAGTTTAGTAGTGCACTGAAAACTTTTAATCAGATAATTCGTATCCAGGATGATAACTGGGAGGCATGGTACTACAGAGGTCTTACAAAATTCTATCTGGGTGATGAGGTAGGGTCCGAGAGGGATTTTAACCAGGCCATTGGTCTGCAACCTAATCTTGCTGAGTTGTACCTATACCGCGGAATTGTTCAGGATTACAGAGGTGAATCATATGGTGCTCTCGAGGATTTTAATAAAGGCCTGGAAATTGATCCTGATGATCCAATACTGCATTATAGCAGGGGTACTACCTACCTTAAGCTCAATAATTTTACAAGAGCAATTGAAGATTTTGATATTGCTATAGACAAAAACCCTCGCATGGATGAAGCTTTTCTAAACAGGGGAATTGCGAAGGCAAAATTACTCCATAGGGAAGAAGCCTTCCTGGATATCAATGAAGCCATAATGCTAAATCCCTTTTCAGCTAAGGGACACCAAAGAAAGGGATTGCTATATTATGAGATCGGAAATTTTCACGAGGCCCTGGTTAGTTTCAGCGAGGCAATACAGAAGGATTCTTTAAACGTAAACTCGTTGTATGCCAGAGCGCTAACCTGGAATGAGGTTGATCGAAAAGATTCTTGCATAAGCGATCTTAACAGGGTTATTAATCTTGATCCCAGGCATGCTGTGGCGATATATAACCGGGCTCTTATACGCTCCCAAATGGAAGATTATGATGGGGCAATTAACGATTATCACCTCGTAAATGTGCTTTATCCGAATCATGTTCTTACGTATTTTAACAGAGGGCTTGTTTGGCATCAAAAGGGGGATAATGATGCAGCTCTGGCGGATCTGACAGAAGCAATACGCCTCTATCCTGATTTTGCCAAGGCATATCTAGCCAGAGCTTCAGTATATCAGGCAATCGGTCGTCGGGAAGAAGCTCGAAACGACCAGATGAAAGCCCAAGAGAAAATTGTTTTGAATGAGGGGAAAACACAGGATGAGCTGGCTTTAAACTATGCTGATACAACAATTCAATTTGAGGAGTTAATATCCCTGAATTCAAATTTCATGAGGAGCTTTAGTGCATTGGCGGGACAAATGGAGGATAAGGAATTCGACCCTATAGGATTTGTGAAAATCAATACATCAGGAGAACTTATTATCGGCGATAATTTGAATGTGCCAGGCTATCATCAACTCAATATAAACCTAAAATATCCTGATTTTGACCCACAGGTTCTCATTAACTATAAGGAGCTAAGCCAATCAATTAGTCTTTCTGAAGAGAGGCTATTCAATGAGGCGATAGAAAGGCTCTCAGAAAAGATCGACAGGCGAGAGATGAAAGGTCCCTCTCTATTGTTGAGGGCCCTGATAAGACTTGAGATGATACAGTTTGTTCAGCAAACAGGTGTGCTAAATGAGGTTGTGCCGCTTCAGCTGGGTAATGTCCAGGCATATGGCTCAGGGAATTTTAGTAGCCAGGTAGATTATTCCGAGGTGGAAGCCGATCTTACTGAATTGATAAAGATTTGCCCGGAAATGCCGGCCGCATGGTTTAACAGAGGACTGGTTCGTCTATATTCGACTGATTTTACCGGTTCGGAGAAGGATTTTACGCAAGCTATTGAACTGGATCAGCAATTTGCTGAAGCGTGGTATAACCGGGGAATACTTCGTTTGTATGCTCAGGAAAAAAAGATAAAGATTAGGGGTGCAAAGAATGCCGGCTGTCTGGATTTAAGCCGGGCAGGAGAATTGGGTTTAGAGAGGGCCTATGGAGTGATAAATCAGATGTGTGGAAACGATAACTAAATACTTGTAAAATGAAAAAAGTTCGTGTCAAGTTCAAGGATAAGGAATATATAATCATGGCTGAAGGAGAGAATCTGCTGGATCTTATCCGTAAGGCCGGGATTCCCATATCAGCTCCGTGTGGTGGAAAAGGAACCTGCAAGAAATGTACTGTTCTAATTCGTGATACTGAGGATGGGCACAATAGCACCAAAGTTCTTGCTTGTAAAACAATTGTGGAGAAAGATTTATTCGTAGAAGTTCCAACTCCTTCTGAAGCACAAATTCTTTCTGAAGCCTACTGGCCTGATCTAAAAATAAAATGGAATGATACAGCTGATGAGCCTTCTTTTGGTGTTGGCGTGGATATTGGTACAACAACAGTTGTAGTATTTTTTGAGGATTTGAATTCCCGAAGTAATGTTGCTACCTACAGTTTTCTAAATCCACAAAGCAGCTACGGTGCAGATGTTATAAGTAGAGTGCAGCATGTTATCCAAGAGCCTGAATCACTGAGAGAGCAGAGTAATCTTATTGTAAGGTATATTAATGATGCAATTCAACAATTAGCTGAAGAAAGAAATGTTAAGGGTGAGGCAATCAGGAAGATAAGTATATCCGGTAACACCACCATGCTGCATATTCTGAAAGGAAGTGATCCTTCAGGTTTAGCAATTTACCCTTTCACACCAAAATTTCTTGATGAGCAAGTACTGACGGGTGCTGAGCTTGGCTTTGAATTTTGTTCCGGGGCTGAAATTTGCCTGCTACCCTCATTGTCGGCTTATGTTGGTGCAGATATTGTTGCAGGTATGGCTGCCACTGAACTACCTGATGAAGAAGGGTATTCGCTGTATCTTGATATCGGGACCAACGGAGAGATGGCCCTGGGGAATAAAGATAGGATTCTTACCTGCGCTACTGCTGCTGGCCCGGCATTTGAGGGAGCAAATATCTCCTGTGGCTTGGGTGGTGTTGATGGTGCGATCCATAGTTTTGATAACGAAGGTTTCAAAACGATTGGTTCAACACCTCCATCAGGACTGTGTGGATCAGGTCTGGTTGACGTTGTGGCTTGGCTTTTAGATCAGGATAAACTTGACCCAAGCGGTTATATGGAAGCGCCTGTAAATATACTGGAAGCTTCATTAACAGCAGATGGTTTACCCTTGCAGCTCACACCTCAGGATATCCGCGAGGTTCAATTGGCTAAAGGAGCCATTGCGGCGGGTATAAAAACCTTGCTATCCGAGGCACATATTGAAGCATCACAGGTAGAGCGACTATATCTGGCCGGTGGATTTGGCTATGCTCTTCACGAGGATTCGGCAGCAAGAATAGGCTTGATTCCTGAAAATCTTAAAAGCAAAGTTATCAGAGCCGGAAACCTGGCCGGACTTGGTGCCCGTCTGGCTCTTCACTCCGAAGAATTCAAAAAACGAGTGGACAATATCAGGGATAAAGCCGAATACTTCGAACTCTCAAACCACATGGGCTTCAATGAGACCTTCGTGATGGAGATGGGATTTTAGTTATGGGTGTCCCCCCTTTACCTTTTAAGGAAAGGGGGTTAGGGGGAAAGGTGAAATTTACAGCCTATATAAACCTCACTATAAAGAACACCACACAAAACCCCAGTACAAAACCTGAATAAACTTGCGCCGGGGTGTGTTCGTCTGTTTTGAGCCTCGACCATGCTGTCAGCCCTGCAATGAAAATTAGGGCAGCAAGGACAAGCCTGAGATCAAACATCCATTTGAAACTAATTCCAAGTATCAACCCTATTAATCCTCCTATGCTAGCTAAATGGGTGGAAATTTTCCATCTCCAGGACACCAGAGCGCAAAGGAGAATAACAACGGAGGAGGCATTGAGGAACAAGGGGAATATTAGTGGGGCCTTGACTTTTTGAAGGAAAAAAGCACCTGCCAGATACATAAATGAAGTAAATAATAAGGGAATCTTCCTTTCCTCTATATTTGGCATAAAATAACTGGATATGACCTTGGTGGATTTGTAAACCGGCATCGCCAGCAGTGGGATTAAGAGGGTGGTAATGAATGCTATTAGATAGATATAGAGCCTTGATTCCTGAGTAATCATACCCATCCAGTTTATTGATCTTAAAAGCAAAATTATTCCCACCAAAGGTAAAATAATGGGGTGAGCCAGATAAGAAATAATCCGGGCCATAATAATTAAAGCTCCTTTCTTAGACGGGCGACTGGAATATTCAGTTGTTCCCTGTATTTGGCAATAGTTCGTCGGGCTATTAGATAACCTTTATCTTTAAGTATCTCTGCCAACTTGTCATCAGTTAGTGGCTTAAGCTTGTTCTCAGCTTCAACACATTCCTGTAGAATTTTCTTGATCTCCCTGGTTGAAACCTCTTCACCCGAATCAGTTTGCAAACCTTCAGAGAAGAAATATTTGAGAGGAAAAATGCCAAAATTTGTTTGTATAAATTTTGAATTTGCAACACGAGAAATAGTAGATATATCCAAACCTGTTCTCTCGGCTATGTCCTTTAAAATCATAGGACGAAGTTTTGTTTCGTCCCCTTCCTTGAAATATTTCAATTGGTACTGAAGAATGGCATTCATGGTTAGGATAAGAGTATGCTGTCTTTGTTGAATGGCATCAATAAACCATTTGGCAGAATCCATTCTTTGCCGGACGAATGTTGCAGCCTCTTTTTGTTCTTTAGATTGTTTTTTTCTCTCCAGATTAAGGTTCATCAGCATGTTTGCATATGTCTGATTAATCCGCAGATCAGGTGCGTTTTTTGAATTCAGGCTCAGTTCCAGCTCTCCCTCATTTTCTTCCAGAAGGAAGTCGGGTATGATATGCTGAGTTGACTTAACCATGGGGTCTGAATATGAGCCTCCTGGCTTGGGGTTCAGGTGGAGGATAATATCAATTGCTAATTTCAATTGATCATCTTTAAGGTCGAGTCTTGATTGGATCTTATCGTAATGCTTCTTGGTGAATTCTTCAAAGAAATCATCTAGAATTTTTTTTGCCAATATCAAGGATTCTCCATTTTTCCCTTCTTCAATGATCCTGTTAATTTGAATCAGGAGGCATTCCTTGAGGTTTCTGGCACCAACTCCTGCAGGGTCAAAATCCTGAATAATACTTAAAATTCCCAGAAGCTCCTCTTCTGAGGTCATTATATTCATGGAAAAAGCCAAATCGTCGACAATATTTTCCAGTTCACGACGGAGGTATCCATCATCGTCGATATTTCCAAGAATATAATACCCCAGGGCTTGTTTATGATCTTCAAGCTTGCGGTATCCGAGCTGGGAATCAAGACTCTCCCTGAAAGACACTCCCCCTGAAAAAGGGATGTCAACATTTTTATCTTCGTCTTTTGAATAGTTTCTGGCGTTCAGTCGATAATTAGGGATATCATCATCTTCCATGTAATCCTCGAGGGAAAACTCTTCATGCTCAGCTTCATCCGGGCTTTCAGCTTGCTCATCCACAGGAGTGTCTGAATCCAGCTCCTGGCCCTCTTCCAATACCGGATTCTCCTCAATCTCTTTTTTAATACGTTGCTCCAGCTGAATAGTCGGTACTTCCAGAAGCTTGATCAATTGGATCTGCTGTGGTGACAGCTTTTGTAATAACTTCTGTTGTAACCTTTGTTTTAACATTCTTCCTGCGCTTATTTGCTGTTCTGCAATTTACTAAATTAACTTAGAATTCAGCATTCCGGGGAGAGCGAGGGAATGGTATTACATCTCTGATATTTGACATTCCTGTTACAAAAAGAACCAATCTTTCGAAGCCTAAACCGAATCCTGAGTGAGGAGCTGTTCCAAATTTCCTGGTTTCCAGGTACCACCACATATCTTTTTCAGGAATACCCATTTCCTTAATGCGTTGGGCTAGTTTATCATACCTGTGCTCCCTCTGAGAGCCTCCGATTATTTCGCCGATTTGGGGGAAGAGTACATCCATTCCACGTACGGTTTTCTCATCCTCATTCTGATACATATAAAAAGCCTTTATATCTCTTGGGTAGTCAGTTAATATAACCGGTTTTTTAAAATGTTTCTCCACCAGGTATCTTTCGTGCTCCGACTGCAGGTCAACGCCCCAGCTCACAGGGAATTCCCATTTCTGTTTGGCTTCCATCAGGATATCTACCGCCTCTGTGTAACTAAGTCTTACGAAATCATCCTTTCCAATAGTTTCCAGGCGTTCAATTAACTCTTTGTCGTACATCTTGTTAAAGAATTCAAGATCATCACGACAATGGTCAAGGGTATATTGGATAAGATATTTCAGGAGGTCTTCTGCTAAATCCTGATTTTCTTTTATCTCATAAAAAGCCATCTCAGGTTCTATCATCCAGAACTCTGCCAGATGCCTCGGAGTGTTTGAATTTTCCGCACGGAAAGTTGGTCCGAAGGTATATATCTCCGACAAAGCAAGGGCACCTAATTCACCTTCCAGCTGACCGGATAC
>CAYXQX010000003.1:0-27656 GCA_964467485.1 uncultured Porphyromonadaceae bacterium
AAAGCTGATAACGTTTATGTAATGTGCGCCGGCTTTGGGTGGTCAGATCTGGGAACCTGGGGGAGCCTATATGAGCATCTGGAAACGGATAATAATAACAATGCCGTTAATACACCTCAGTTTTTGCCCTTTTCTACAAAAAACTGCATGATCCAGATTCCGGAAAATAAGCTTGCTGTGATACAGGGGCTGGAGGACTATATAGTTGTTGACACTGAGGATGTTCTTCTTATTTGCAAAAGGGAAGAAGAGCAAAATATTCGTCAGATGGTAGATGAGGTTAAAATGCGAGGTGGCGAGAAGTATATATAGGAAATTGATAAATAAAAAAAGGGCCGGCAATAATGCCAGCCCTTTTTTTATTTATTTTTTCAGGGATTAGTATTCCCAAAGGTCGTGTTCGTAACGGTAGATAAAATCTTCCAGGCGTTCTGACTCAAGCAGGGTCTCTACACCCATAGTATATTGCTGAATCATCCTATTGTTATACACATTAGATTCCTGTACTACAAAACCATCAAAAAATCTTTTGTGAAAAATCTCATCATAACTTCTGCGTTCAGCATCATTATACGGGTTGAATACTTCTTTTTGAGCCAGAACCTCACGTGCTTCCGGAAATTTAATCCAGAATAATTTAGTTTTACGTTGTGAGTCCTCCGGGTTTAGTTCATCTATTTTGTTATAGACTCTAATAGGGCAAAGGCCAATTATTCTTACTTCCAATGAAGAGCGTTTCCTATCGAAAAACCACATTTCCTTAACTAGCACCTGCAGGACTTCATCGGTGTGGATACTTCCTTTAAGGATAGTTGTTGTAGGTTCTCCTGTTACAGGGTCATAAACAAGTTTTTCTTTGTCCTTGGCATCAAAAGCTTCAAGAACCTGGTCATAAGACATGATTTCCTGAAACTCATTTGAGTCTTCAAATTGATTTGGTTTATAGGCTGTTACATCTCCATTCTCGATACCTTCCATTAGCACATCGATCAGGCTCATTCGTTCTCCTATGGGTACGGTAGGAAAATAGAGAGGCTGATTCATTTTCTGTCTGAAATCAATCATTCTCCATACCAGTTTTGACCACATGATATCTGCTTCCCTGATTGGCTCGTAAGCAATAGGTTTTTTTTCAGTTATATGCTGCCTTTTATAAATGAGGTCAAGGCCAGACCAGGTTGACTGGTCGGTTAGAGAATCGTTTACGACCTCAATGTTCTGTGCCTGAAGGGTCTGAGACCCAAAAAGCAAGAGTGTTCCGATAATAAATACACCAACTTTTTTCATCTTTCTAATGTTTTAATTCAATTGTCAGGTGTAAAAAACTTACATGTCTTTCTTCTATTGTATTGTAAAAATTATGGGTAGAAGCTCCCGCTCTTCCCCATCATTTCCGAGGGCATATATATTTTCAATAAATACCCTTTGGTTTCGTGGAACCTTGTTAATCAGATCCTTTTGTTTCTGAGTGAACTTATAGGAGCTTGATGGTTCAAATTCCGTAAAAGTATTGACGGTAGATGTTACAGTAAATCTCTGAACAACGAATTGATAATCAAAGAAAAAATCTTCCAAAACAGCTCCAATACCAACCTGAGCAGCCAGTTCTTCCTTAGATATTTTGCCACCAGACTTACTGTTTACTTTGGCAACTGGATCAGGAACTCTTTTCAGGCGATAAACCTGATTTTTATAAGTCACTACCCGGCCGTCAATAGTTGCAGATACTTTAATAACGGCCTCTCCATAATTCTGCGTAGGTTCAACTACATAGTTAAAGTCATCTACTCTTCTGAATGTAGCATTACTTATTTTTATTCTTGTGTTTTCAGGGGTTGCACCAATTGCGCTTATCTGTACAGGATTTTCCAGGCCCATGAAGAACACGTTCATTTTAGTAGGTGAAATAATAAGCGTTGCAGGCAATACCTCAAATTCATCTTCAAATTCGTAAGAATTAATACTGCCATCAGGTGTTTTATAACGAATGATTCCTCCCCAGGAGTGAGTCCCTACTTTGGGATTAGAAACAGTGTACATCCCTTTGCCATCTTCAACCGGTAATACGCGGTTGTTTACTAATACTTCAGTTTCCTGAGTAGTATCAACAGCACTTAGGGTTACAGCTGCAACATATTCAGAACCTTCAATTATTCTGTTAGAAATAGGAGATATAGCTGGAACAAGTCTGTTAAATGTAAAAGACTCCTGGTCGATGCCTTTGTACAAATAATTTAATACATCAGATTCAGCATTACGAATATCCGACTGCATTTTGGTCATCAGGGTAACTACACCAATAAGAGGCAGGTATTCGAAATTATCCTGCTGCCATGATCTACTTGTGTTGCCATCCGGTCCTCCGGGAATATCTGATACATCCAAACTCTTGTCGATAGTGTTAACCAATGTTGTATCGGCAGAATCAATTATCGTATGAAGAAATTCGCGAAAATCAGAGATAGAGCTTTTTAATATTTCACCTCTTTTTTGATTTGTATTTTCATAGTCTTCTTCAAGCATAATGAAGGCAGGGGCATTGAGATCATCGCTTGATTGAATGCTGTCTATTCGAGCGTCTTCTCCATCCACTTCTCTAACAATATCCCACTTATACTTATTGATCAAATCAATCACTGCTTGTGCTTCTTCTTTCAAATCATCTGCTTTAACCTTCCAGGGTGCTACTTTGGTAGGGTAAATGGTAGAGGCTTTTTCAAAAGCGGCATAAGTAAGTTCGTTCTTTGAGGCAAAATTCTCATTAGTCTGAGTTAGACCTTTATCCACCTTAGCGATTACATCTAGTGTTTCCTTAGATACATTCAGTGCCAGCAATGCTGTTAGCACTAAATACATCATGTTGATCATTCTCTGCCGTGGTGTTAACTTAGGTTGTGCCATAATTACTTACCGGTTTTAGAGATTAAACGTCTTCTCTAATGTTCATGGCAGTTAACATGTTGCCATATACCTTGTTCAATGAAATCAGTTTCTTTCCTAGATTTTCAACTTCGCTTCTATAGAGCTTAGTATTATCAACAGAAGCAAGTAGATTATCCATCATGGAATCCAGTCCGGCATAAACCTCCTTAGATGACTGCAGATGGGCGTCTGTTCCCTTTAGCTGCAATTCATAAACAGTGTTTAAAGCAGATAAATTCTTGTTGAGTTTTTCCAATTGTTCTGAATAGCTGCTACTGTCCTGATTTAATTTCTTGTAATCTTTGCTAATAGCTTCCAATAACTGATTATAGGAAGTTGATAATTGGTTTGATGTTCTATTAACAGTTTCCACAAGGCTTGATCCGGTTTGTGAAACCATTTCTGCAGTTTTTGTGTATGACTCTGTTAAGCTGGTAGCAGATTTATTGAGCTCTTCAGCAGATTTATCATATACCTCTGAGAAAGTTTCCATTTTATTGGCTGCTCCTTTAACAGAACCAATATACTTTTCGGTTACAACATGGGCGTCGGAAATATCGCCCATTTTGGTTGTTGTTTCCGCCAGGTTACGCATGCCGTTACCAAGTTTCTCCAGTACCTCTGGAGTAATATCAGCCTTAGCAAATAAATGATCCATTTGCTGGGTAGTGGATCCAACAGGAGCTGGCTTTTTACCTTTTTTACCATTGGCCAATTCAGGATAAATCCTGTCCCATTTGTAATCTTCAATAGTTGGTTCCCAAGCTGCAAAGAAGAAAATGATTGCCTCGGTTCCTAATCCTGCGATCAGAAAATAGCTGGAATACCTAAAGTGTTCAAGTTTCATTAGAGCTCCGACCATTACTACACTGGCTCCCCAGCCGTATAGTCTGGCCATAAAAGTTTTGTAAGCTCTTGATGTTACTATGTTAGTTATTATTCCCATGGTTTGGTATCTGTTTGCGGTTTTTGAATATTTATATTACAAATCAAGGCCAAGTGTTGATCGAACGCAACGGAAGCCAATGAATGATTTAGCAGAATCCTGATACTCGTATGTACGTGTGCCCGACTGAAGAAAATATGATACATCTTTCCAACTACCTCCTTTGATTACTTTTCTTTTCATCACAGAAGCTTCGTTTGGATTGGTATTATATTCCAGATTTGGATTCATGTCGTGTGTAAAACTATATGAAGTTTCATCAAAAGCAGAGTTTGTCCACTCAGCAACATTTCCCGACATGTCATACAGACCATAATCATTAGGATCAAATGATGCTACAGGAGAAGGCTTAATAAATCCATCATCAACGTAGTTTCCTCGCATAGGCTTAAAGTTTGCTAAGAAACATCCTTTTCCATCACGTGTATAAGGGCCTCCCCAAGGGTACATAGAAAGTTTTCTGCCGCCTCTGGCAGCGTATTCCCACTCCGATTCAGATGGTAAACGGTAGTTCTGTACAAACATATTACTACCCTTGTTTACAAGGTAATTGTTTTGATATTGAGTTCTCCATACACAAAAAGCCTGGGCCTGTTCCCAAGAAACACCGGTTAAGGGATAATCATCATATCCTGGGTGCCAGAAATACATTTTTGCCATTGGATCGTTATAACTGTATGTGAAATCAGATATCCAACTTAAAGTATCTGGATAGATATTGATTTGAACAGTTTTAATAAATTTTGATCGGTCTGATATCATGTCCTCATCTTCATAGAAGGTCTCGGTTTTATCAGAATTCAAAACTTTACGTTTGTAATCTAACCTTTCCGCAGCTGCAGCTTGATAATCTATTTCCTGATATTCATAAACAAGCTTCCTTGTGTCTAATTCTTTTCTCCTGAAGAAACGTTCGTTTTCAGGGATGTAGAATTGATCCAACACTTCCTTAACTTCCTCGTCCCTCTCGTTTATCCTGGTTTCCCAATTCAGGAATGGAGGGTCGATTGGATTCCCAAACTCATCTTCTTCGATAAAGAATTCATCAGGATTATACTCTTCACCTAGTTTCTGACGTACCAAAGAGTCAACTACCCAGTTTACAAACTGACGATATTCATTGTTGGTGACCTCAGTGTCATCCATCCAAAATCCATCTACAGAGATGGTTTTAGACTGATTGTTCATGGCAAATGATATGTCTTCATCATTTGGCCCTACAACATAGGAACCCATTGGAACCTCAACCATACCGTATGGATCAGGTTCGAACCATTTGTCTCTCTTCTGAACGCCCACTAATTCGCCATTTCCGGCGTTAGCACATCCAGAAAGAGCCAGAATGGTAATCAGACTGATTAGGATTAAATTCTTCATAATAATTATCTGTATGGTTCGTAAAGCTAATTGAGCTCTAAAACAGTTTCATTATTTTATAAAATTCTAACACTTCTATATTTACGAGTTGCCTTATTCCCTCCAATCTCCAAGCTGTAACTGAGCACAAATTCAACCGATCCATTGCTGTATGCAGCAATGGCAGAAGTGGTGAAATCATAAGCAACTCCTACCCGCATTCCATTTGTCAGTTCAGTTCCAGCCATAACGACTATGGCATCTCCAAGCCTATACGAAACGCCACCCCAGAACTTTTTATTGTATATGACCATTGCATTAACGTCAAATTGCATTGATGCCCCGTCATATTTGGCAAGTATTGATGGTTGAATTTCTAGTATAGGATTAGGTAAATTATAGTTATACCCGGCTGTAAGGTAATAATGTCTGTTTATATCTGACTTGGCGCTTAAGCCATAATCAACTGTTGGTTCTAATAAGTGCGTGGCAGAAAGACCTGCATAAAAAGTATCAGAATTATAAAATAATCCCGCAGCCATGTCAAAGGCCATCCCTACTTCTTCACCCGCTGGAATGGCTGGATCCTGACCAGGTGAAACATGAAAATCACTATCAGGAATACTCCATTCTCCTTTTAGGGTCTTATTTAAGAAACCACCACTTATTCCTATGCCCAGATTTCCAGGGCCTATAGCTAGCCTGTATGCATAACTGATATTAAGTGACATGTTTTTCTCAAAACCCAGACGATCATCTAAAATCGAAATACCGATGCCACTGTTGATGCCAAATGGTTTGATAGGGGTGTTAGCAGAAAAAAGAGTTGTTTTTGGATTTCCTGTAAAACCCATCCATTGCTGCCTGTTTACGACTGAGGCATTCATTAAACCCTGACTGCCCGCATATCCCGGATTGATCCCCATGTTGCCAAACATATTCATGCTGAACTGTGGATCTTGCTGAGCCATGCTTGGAAAACTCAAGCAAAAACCCAAGAAAATCATCGTAAGTTTTAAAATATTTTGTGGCCTTTTCATTTCAAGTCAGTAAAATAAGGGAAAATATACATACTTTACAAGTTTTAATAACGTATACAAAGGCTCTGGAATTATCTGATAGCCTAAGAAAGGCGCTGAAAATTCTTCCACCACCTGTCAGGAATATCTCCTTTACAAGCAGCTTGATAATCAGAAGGAGAACATGCTACAAATAAAGATCTCTGAAATTTTTTGCTTGGATAAGGTACCTCAATCCACCAACGATTTGTCTTTGGGCTTTTGTAAAAATGTATGTTATGCCCAATGTTCGGAACGTTAACAATGAACTTTTGAAAATTTGAAATATCAGAATAAGGGTATTCATTTTTTCGCTGAAAAACTCCTTGTATAAAGTGCCATGCTATTTGTGCAGACAGAGCTGTAGTAGCCAGAGTATCAGGAGACTTAGGCTTGATGCTGTTTATGAATATACAGCTAAGCCGCTCACTTAACCCGGCGTATCTGCTTAGCTGACAAGCCTCTTCAGCATAAAGCCCGTTTGGCCCGGGATGCTCACTTGCTGGTGCATCAGATGCACGGATTGATGACATAGAAAAACTGAGAATATCGGTATTACGAAATTCTGGTTCTGCCTCTCTAATATCTTGTCTGATAGCTCCCAATCTAATATGATTGAAGTATAAATTATCTAACAATTCGAGGACAGGTTGAGAGGTGAAATATACCTGGTAGGCGAGGTGTGAATAATCGAATAATTTATTTTTAGGATTTAGTAAAATATCATTTAAATAGTGAGATTTTGGATGTTTTTCATTGGTTGAAAGAGGAATTCCAGCATCAATTCCGCAAATATTCACAGCTTGCTCCAAAAGTGAATATGCATTATAGAGATGGATTGTGTCCTCGGGTTTACCTCCTAATAAGATAATTGTTTTTTGCTTTCTGCCCAACTCAGCAACAACATCCTTGATACCTCTTTCTGTATCTGCTTTGGTTTTCCCTTTTTTAAGAGTCCCGAGATCAAGAATGGAGCCAGGAGGAAAATGATTACTGAGAGCGTAGAGGTTTTTTTTAATAGAGTTTGAAATAGATGATCCAGGATATCCAAAAATCACTATTTGAGCTTGATCCAGGATAGATTCATGGCTATCCTCATTGAGGAAAACCAGATTATCTCCCAAAGTGGAATAATCAAAGGAACCATTGATAAGTAGGGAATCCTTTTCTGCAGGCACGAAGTATGCTAATAAATCCCGTCCAAGGCTCATCCTATTTTTTCTTTTTGCTTTTAGTACTGCTTTCTATGATTTCTTTACATTCCTCATAAGTTAAGTTACCAGGTTCAATGGTTTTAGGAATACGGTAGTTGGTTTTTTTATAAGATATATAGGGACCGTATCTGCCATTCAGGATTTGAAGCTCCGGGTCGTTTTCAAAATCTTTAATTTTCTTCTTGGAGTCTGCTTCCTTTTTTAGGAGAATCAGCTCAATGGCCCTGGCTGCAGTTACTTCCATCGGGTCATCAATTCCCTTTTTAAGAGAATAGAAAGCTCCTTTATGTCTTACATAGGGACCGAATCGGCCAAGCCCTACAATCAATTCTTCATCCTCATAATTACCTAAAGATCTGGGTAATTTAAATAGTTCCAGAGCTTCCTCAAGAGTGATGGTCTCTAGTAGCTGACCCTTTTGCAATCGTGCAAATCTTGGCTTTTTGTCTTCACCAGCTTCACCAATTTGCGCCATTGGGCCGTAACGTCCAATTCTAACAATGATCTGTTCGCCTGTCTCGGGATGTTTTCCAAGTTCTCTTTCACCAGAACTCCTTTGAGACTCCTTTTGAGTTTTATCTACCTTTTTGTGAAATGGTTTATAGAAGTCATCAATCATTTTAAACCAAACAAGACCACCATCAGCAATTGCATCAAAATCTTTTTCAACAGATGCAGTAAAATTATAATCCATGATATTGCTAAAATGCTCAACAAGGAAATCATTTACAACTATTCCAATGTCAGTGGGGAAAAGTTTAGATTTTTCCTGTCCGGTTTTTTCCTGTTTATTAACTAAAGAAACTTTTCCTTCGGATAATATAAAGCCTTGAATATCCCTCATTTTTCCCTGACGGTCCTCCTTAATAACATATCCACGGCTTTGGATTGTAGAAATGGTAGGTGCATAGGTTGACGGTCTGCCGATACCCATTTCTTCCATTTTTTTAACCAAACTGGCCTCGGTATATCTAGGCAGGTTATTGGTAAACCTTTGCATTGCCTCAAGAGTTTTCAAATCAAGCTTCTGATCCTTAGTCAGGGGAGGGAGAAGGCCGCTACCATTTCCATTCGCTTCTTTTTCTTCATCCGTTCCTTCAAGGTAAACTTTCAGGAATCCATCAAATAGGATTACTTCACCAGCAGACTGAAACTTTTCTGATCTGTTAGAAACAGATATGGTAATGGTTGTTTTCTCTAATCTGGCTGTACTCATCTGAGATGCAATAGTTCTTCTCCAAATCAGGCCATAAAGTTTTTTCTCATTAGCATTGGCTCCGGCCTCTGATTTATTTATGTACGATGGGCGAATGGCCTCATGCGCTTCTTGTGCACCTTTGGATTTGGTTACGAAAGTTCTCCATTTGGAGTATTCTTCTCCATATTCCTTTATAATTTCTTTTTTGGCAGTGTTCAATGCCAGATTAGAAAGATTAACTGAATCAGTCCTCATATAGGTAATATGCCCAGCCTCATACAGGTGTTGCGCCAAAGTCATTGTTTGACTAACAGAAAATCCGAATTTTCGGCTTGCTTCTTGTTGGAGTGTTGACGTTGTGAAGGGTGGTGCCGGTGACTTCGTAGCAGGTTTAGTTTCAATGCCAGCAACCTTAAAATCTGCTAAATTACAGGCCTCTAGAAATGCTTTTGCCTCTTCCAGGGTCTTGAACCTGTGATTCAGTTCGGATTTTAGGATTGCAGGTTTACCTTTATCATCAGTAAAACTGAAATAGCCGATTACTCTGAAGCTATCTTTAGGAACGAAACTCAATACTTCTCTTTCCCTTTCAACCAATAGGCGCACAGCTACACTTTGTACCCGGCCTGCTGAGAGCGAGGGTTTAACTTTTTTCCACAGTACCGGACTAAGTTCAAAACCTACAAGCCGATCAAGTACTCTTCTTGCCTGTTGTGCATTTACCAGATTCTGGTCAATAGTACGTGGGCTTTCAATCGCCTTAAGGATAGCTTCCTTTGTTATTTCATGAAAAACTATTCTTTTGGTTTTCTCATTCGGTATCTTAAGTTCCTCTGCAAGATGCCAGGCTATGGCTTCTCCCTCACGGTCCTCATCAGATGCAAGCCAAACCATCTTTGCTTCCTTGGCAAGCTTCTTCAGTTCAGTTACACTGTTCTTCTTGTCAGGCGAAACTATATACTGCGGTTGGTATTTATTTTCAACGTCAATTCCGTAATCCTTCTTTGACAAATCGCGGATGTGTCCAAAGCTGGATTTAACAATAAAATCCTTTCCAAGATATTTTTCTATTGTCTTGGCTTTCGCCGGTGACTCTACAATTACAAGATTATCAATCATATTCCCAGTTAGATTTTTTAAAAGTGGCACAAAGTAATGGATAATTTTTTTATATATAGATGCGTTTTGACTAATAAAATGTAAAACCTGTTACCCATATAATTTACTATTTTTGTCCCAAATTGTTTAAAATGGCTAAGAAAACTAATCATGCATACCGCAAATACGTCCTGAGTTTTTGGGGTTTGTATGCAGGAGGGCTAACTTTAGTTATCCTTCTGTTTTTTTTCATTTCCAAGGGTAAATTAGGATTTATGCCCAGTTTTTCAGACCTGGAAAATCCTGAAATTAATCAGGCCAGCCAAATAATATCTAATGACGGGGTAGTTCTTGGTCAGTATTTCGACCAGGATGATAACAGGGTTAATGTTACACATGCCGAGATATCGCCCCATTTGATCGACGCATTGGTTGCAATAGAGGATCAGCGGTATTACAAACATTCCGGTATTGATTTCCAGGGTTTGGCCAGGGTGATGGTTAAAAGCCTTCTCTTGGGTCAGGAAACAGGAGGGGGAAGTACTTTAACACAGCAATTGGGTAAGCAACTCTTTCCCAGAGAGAATTATAGCAGAAAACCTATCAAATTTGCTATCAGAAAATTTCGTGAATGGGTTATTGCTGTTAAGCTTGAAAAATCCTTTTCAAAGGAAGAAATAGTAGCTCTGTATCTCAATAAATTTGATTTTCTCAATAATGGAGACGGTATCCTTACAGCTTCCAGAGTTTATTTTAATACAAGTCCCAAAGATTTAAAGATGGAGGAAGCGGCTATGTTAGCTGCAATGGCCAAAAACCCATCTGCATATAATCCTAAGCGATTTGAAGAGAGAGCAATGAACCGACGGAATCTGGTGATTGGCAAAATGAAAGAACTGGAATATATTGAGCCTTCATTAGCTGATTCTCTTGTATTGCTGGATATTGATCTTGATTTCCAGAAAGTTGATCATAAACTGGGTTTGGCAACCTATTACCGGGAAAGGCTGAGAAAAATTTTGCAAGAACCCAGGCCCATGAATAACCCGGAAGAGGCCTCTGAATGGGACTCTAATCCTATAAGAGGGTGGCTACATAAGAATTTTAAAAAGGATGGTCAGAAATATGATTTATACAAAGACGGCCTGAAAATTTATTCAACCCTTGATTCCCGGATGCAGCGATATGCCGAAGAAGCCGTTGTGGAACATATGCGGGATTCACTACAGTATCAAATAGATTATGAGTATAGAAGGCTGAGGAATCCTCCGTTTGACAATTCTTTTTCTAATGCAGAAATAGAAAATTTTGTTCGACTGGCTCGATTATATAGTGAACGATACAGGGTTCATAAGCTTCAAAATCTTTCAAATGATTCAATAAGAAAGCTCTTTGATACTCCCTTTGAAATGAAAATTTTTAGTTGGGCTGGAGATATAGATACAGTGATGACCCCCAATGATTCTATTAAATATTATAAGCGATTCTTAAGAGCTGCGTTAATGTCTGTTGATCCTCACAACGGACAGATTAGAGCCTATGTAGGGGGTATAGATTATACCCACTTCCAATATGATCAGGTTATGCAGGGTCGCCGTCAGGTTGGTTCAATTTTTAAACCTTTCGTATATACTCTGGTTATGCAGAATGGTTACTCTCCCTGCTATGAAGTGCCAAATGTTCCGGTTCAGTTTAAATATGTTAGTGCCACTACAGGCAGGGATACTATCTATGAACCCAAGTTTTCACATAATGAGAAATACGATGGGAAGATGGTTACTCTTAAAAAAGGTTTGGCCAAATCGATGAATCAAATTTCAGCCTGGGCAATAAAAAGATCAAACCCACAAGCAGTTATTGATCTGGTTAGGAAGATGGGGATAAAATCACATATTGAGCCAGTTTGGCCAATCTGTGTTGGGTCGGCTGAATTGCCAGTTTATGAGGTTGTTGGTGCTTTTACAACCTTTGCAAATAAAGGAATATGGGTAGAGCCTGTAATGGTAAACCGGATTGAAGATAAAGATGGTAACCTGATATCCACCTTGCAACCCAGAGAAGAAGAGGCTATCTCTGAATTTGCAGCCTATAAGATGCTTAATCTGATGGAAGGGGTTACCCAGGGAGATGGCACTGGAATCAGGCTTAGATTTAGATATAATTTCAAAAACCCTATCGCAGGAAAAACCGGAACTACAAATAATAATGCTGACGGCTGGTTTGTTGGTATTGTTCCTGATCTTGTGACTGGTGCCTGGGCTGGTGGGGAAGATATGAGTGTGCGCTTTAGAAATGATAACCGCGGTCAAGGGGCTAATATGGCACTTCCCATGTGGGCTCTATACATGCAAAAGATTTATGCTGATAGTACCCTCAGTATTTCACAAGGGGAATTTGAACGACCTCTTAATTTCAATCTGGACCTGAATTGTGATAGGGTGAACAAAAAGACGATCGACCACCGGAATATTGATGATTTTGATGAGGAATTTTAATCTTTTTCTATCCTCGGTATAGCTTCCATTAGTGTCTTAGTGTACTGCTGTTTAGGATGATAAAAAACTTTGTCGGAGTTGCCACTCTCAACTATCTTGCCGTTTTGCATAACCATAAGTCTGTCCGACATGTATCTTACTACTGCCAGATCATGGGATATAAATAAATAGCTTAAACCAAAATCCTCTTTCAGTTCATTAAGGAGATTAAGAATCTGAGCCTGAACAGAGACATCCAGTGCCGAAACAGATTCATCACAGATTATCATTTCCGGCTCAACAGAAAGGGCTCTAGCGATACCAATTCTTTGTCTTTGACCTCCGGAAAACTGGTGGGGATAGCGATGAAAATGATCAGGGTTAAGTGCAACTCTTTCCATTAACTCATAAGCCTTTTGCTCCCTTTTATGCCTGGTAGAATGAAGATTATGGACTACCATTGGTTCAATAATGGCTTCTCCGGTTGTAAGCCCAGGATTAAGTGATGAAAAGGGATCCTGAAAGATTATTTGAAGGTTTTTGCGAAACTTCCTGAGTTTATTCCCTTTTAGTTTATCTATCCTGATGTCTTTGTAAAGAATTTCACCTTCCCCGGAGGCTATTAGCTGGATAATAGAACGCCCCAGGCTGGTTTTTCCACATCCTGATTCGCCAACTAGTCCAAGTGTTTCACCTTTGAAAAGTTCAAAACTAACATCTTTGACGGCTTCCAGTTCCTTTGTGACCTTGCCAAAAATATTTCTTTTTAAAGCAAATGAAGTGCCTAGTCCGGAAACCTTCAATAGAGTTTCTGTCGGTTTAAGGGAATCCTTCTGAATTATATCTTGATAGATATTTTTTCCGAAATCTGATTTATCTCCGGCTAGGAAGCTATTAAGGGTGGGAAGCCTCAGTGGTTTCCCTTCCAATGGAGGGCGGCATGCCATTAAGCCTTTTGTGTAAGGATGACCCGGATTGGAAATAATAGAATCAGTTTGTCCCTGTTCAACAATCTCACCCCGGTACATAACCAAAAGCTTTTCGGCAATATTGGCTATAACGCCAAGATCATGTGATATGAATAGGATGCTGATACCATATTTCTTACTGAGCGTCTTGAGGAGCTGAAGGATTACTTTCTGAACCGTAACATCGAGTGCGGTAGTTGGCTCATCAGCAATTAAAAGATCTGGTTTGCATGCAATGGCAATGGCAATCATCACTCTTTGTCTCTGCCCGCCTGATAATTGGTGTGGGTAGGATTTATATATTTCTGCAGGTCGTGGTAGGTTTACTTCATCAAAAAGACTGAGAGTGGTTTTTTTTGCCTGATCAGAACTAAGGTCCATGTGTTCTTTTAAAACCTCAAACACTTGCATGCCACAGCGCATTGCCGGATTAAGAGAACTCATAGGTTCCTGGAAAATCATCCCAATATGTTTACCCCGAATTCCCAATAGCTTTTTGGCGGCGAGTTGTCTTAGTTCAATCGGGTTGCCGTCATTTGAATGATAAATAATTTTTCCTGATGAAGAGCTTGATTCGGGTAGCAAGCCAATCAGGGAAAGGGCTGTGAGCGTTTTACCTGATCCTGATTCCCCAACAATTCCAACCGTTTGCCCCTTTTCAATGGTGAATGAAACACCCTTTACGGCTGGTTCTTCATTTGTTTTAAAAGAAACAGTAAGGTCTTGGATATCAATCAGGAGTGTTTTCAATCAAAAGAGTTTTTTATGTAATTCACCAATATGCTTCAGGGGTTCAATTTGGATATCGAATCGGGAGAAATCAGTATTTTTAAGGTTGGCATATGGTATCAATATCTGCTTGAATCCCAGTCTTGCTGATTCTGCAACTCTCAATTCAATCCTGGTTACCGGGCGGAATTCTCCGGATAATCCAAGTTCGCCGGTGCAACAAATATTCTGTTCAACGGCTAAGTTGTTCTCAGAAGACAGGATTGCTGCAACAACTGCCATGTCAGCTGCAGGATCATTTACTTTCAGGCCGCCAACCATATTCAGAAATACATCCTTCACTGCAAGGCGGAAGCCGGCTCTTTTTTCCAGAACGGCCAGCAGCATTCCAAGTCGCCTGTTGTCAAATCCTGTTGCGGAACGCTGGGGTGTCCCATATGCAGCTGTGCTGACTAAAGCCTGGCTTTGTAGCATCAAAGGACGATGGCCCTCAATTATGGCTGCTACGCTATTCCCACTAAGTTTCATCTCCCTGTTAGCCAACAGGAACTCAGAAGGGTTGGAGACAATACGCAGCCCGGTAGAGCGCATCTCAAAAATACCCATTTCATCAGTTGGCCCGAATCGGTTTTTCAGAACCCTTAAAATTCTGTATAAGTGGTTTTGATCTCCTTCAAAGTGCAGGACGGTATCAACCATGTGCTCCAGGACTTTTGGACCCGCCAGGTGCCCGTCTTTATTTATGTGACCTATAAGGATAACAGGACAATTACTCGTTTTGGCAAAATGTATAAGCTGGTTGGTGCATTCCCGTATTTGCGTGATGGAACCTGCAGATGACTCTGCCCTTTCAGTCACCATGGTTTGTATTGAATCAACAATCACCAGCTCAGGCTCGAACTGGCCGATTTGAGCCATTATGTTTTCCAAGGATGTCTCGCTCAGGAAAAATATTTTATTATGCCCCTCTCCCAGTCTTTGGGATCTCATTTTTAATTGCTGGAGGCTCTCTTCTCCTGATATATAAAGTGTTTTTACCTTGCTTAGCTGTAAACTAAGCTGAAGTACCAGTGTGGATTTCCCAATGCCTGGCTCACCTCCAATAAGCACCACCGAACCAGAAACTAATCCCCCTCCTACAACTCTATCAAATTCCGCATTCCCAGACTTTATTCTGCTTAATTGTTGGATATCAATGTCATCAAGCTTTTGTGGACGGGATTTTAAACTCTGTTGGGAGGGTTTTAGATCCGAGCGAGATGGGATAATTTCTTCAACATAGGTATTCCATTCATTACATGCCGGACAGTGGCCAACCCATTTTGCAGACTGTGAACCGCAGGATTGACAAACATAAACGCTTTTTGATTTCAATTAACCAGCTTATTGGTTTCTGTATCAGGAAAGATCAATCTTGGGGAATGATTCTTAGCTTCCTCAAAGTCCATTGATGCATATGAAATAATAATTATTACATCACCTACCTGAACTTTTCTGGCGGCAGGGCCATTCAAACATACCTGACCTGATCCCCTGTCTCCTTTAATTACGTAAGTCTCCAACCGTTCTCCATTGTTGATATTAACTATCTGTACCTTCTCATTCTCAATGATATTGGCAGCATCCATCAAGTCTTCATCTATGGTAATACTACCAACATACTGAAGGTTGGCCTCAGTAACAGTAACCTTATGGATTTTTGATTTACATACTTTGATAAACATGATTTTCTTCCTCTAATCGGTGCAAAGATAAGGAATTCTCAAAACACATTACAAAAACAAAATAGATATCAAACAATTCAATGATAATTTAGATCAACTTTGATGTTATCTATCAGGCGGACTTTCCCAGCTTTTACTGCTATAAAACATCTTACAGAATCAGATTCTTCCCAATTATCGATAGCTAGTAATGTTTTTTCTTCTGCAAATTTCATGTATTCGAGCTCGAACCCAGGTTTTGAATTGATCATTTCCGACAGAATATTTACTGTTTCAACAACCGAATGGTTTTTGGCAAGCTTTGCAGATTGATTTATAGCCAGGTTAATAATTCCTGCATTTTTTCTGTGAGCCGGCTCTAATAATTGATTTCTGGAACTCATAGCTAGTCCATCATCCTCACGTATAATGGGGCAGCTAATTACTTCTAAATCAAGCTTCTCTATTTCCACCATTTTCCTTATTACGGCTACCTGCTGGAAGTCTTTCTCCCCAAAATAAGTCCGGTTTGGTTGAATTATCCTGAAAAGACGTTCAACCACGATACCAACTCCATTGAAATGCCCTGGACGAGATGAACCTTCCATCACTTCTTCCAATGGTCCAAAATCAAAGACCTTAGTAACTGGCGCAGGATACATCTCAGACCTGTCTGGACAAAAAACAAAATCTTTTTCCTCCAATATAGAATCAAGCATTTTGAGGTCTTTATCCAAATCCCTTGGATACTTATTCAGATCTTCCGGATCATTGAATTGAATTGGATTGACAAAGATGCTTACAGTCACAACATTATTTTCTTTTTTTGCTTTTTTTACGAGTGAGAGATGTCCTTCGTGTAAAGCGCCCATGGTTGGTACCAATCCTAGTTCCAGTTGCTGCAAAACCAGGCTGTGGTGGTAGGTGTGGGTTTCTGAAATTGTATTGAAGACTTTCATCCTTGTCTGTCGAAAAACGGGCACGAAGATATACAGAATTGTGTATAATAGCCTTATCTTACTGGTAATAAGTTGAAAATTAGCCTAAAATTTACTAATTTTGCAGTCTAAAAGGAAAAGCCTCAAAGGGATGAAGAAGCAAAGAATTCTATACGTTTCGCAGGAGATTACTCCATATCTGCCTGAGAGCGAGATGTCCATTATTGGTCGTCACCTGCCACAAGGGATACAGGAGCGTGGTCGTGAAATACGTACTTTTATGCCAAAGTACGGCAGTATAAACGAAAGGAGAAATCAACTTCATGAAGTAATACGATTGTCGGGGATGAACCTGATAATAAAGGATGCAGACCATCCTCTTATTATCAAGGTGGCTTCAATACAGGCTGCCAGAATGCAGGTTTATTTTATCGACAATGAAGATTATTTCGATAGGAGGGCGGTACTGACCGATTCTGCTGGAAAAGAGTTTGATGACAATGACGAGAGGGCCATTTTCTTTGCCAGAGGTGTGCTTGAAACTGTAAAAAAGCTTCGCTGGGCACCAGATCTGGTTCATTGTCATGGTTGGTTTACCTCCGTTCTACCTCTATACCTTAAGAAAGCTTTTGGTGAGGATCCTTTGTTTCACGAAACAAAAGTAATTTCATCAGTGTATTCCAGTGGCTTCAATAATAGCTTGAATGCGGATTTTAATAATAAAATCCTAATGGAAGGCATCAGTTCTGAAGATGTAGACGTTATTAAAAAGCCGGACTTTATCCAACTGAATAAACTGGCAATAGAACATAGCGATGGAATAATTATTGCAAGCAAAGATACCAGTCAGGAATTGGTTGATTTTGCAAAAGCAACAGGAAGGCCATTGTTGGAGGTTCAGGATCAGGATAATTATATAGAGGAATATTCTGAATTCTATGATAAGATTTTAGGAGTTTAGTTTTCAAAAAAAATAATAGAGAATATTGATGGAACCGCGTTTGCAGGGATTTATTCAAAGCAAGCTCCTTTTTAAGGGGCTTATTCTTTTTTTTATTATCGGAATGTGTTCGTGTGAGGACGATAACAAGATTGGTCTTGAGATTACTCCTCCGGGTGAACGATTTGCATATCATACCGATAATTCATCAGTGATAAAGGTTAGTTCACTGAGGCAGGATTCCCTTACCTCAGAGAAGAGGGAGAGGAGCCTTTTAGGGTCAATGAATGATCCGGTTTTTGGAAATACCAATGCTGGTATACTGGCCCAGCTGCGACTTTCAACCAATGATGTGGATTTTGGTGAGGAAGTTCAGCTTGATTCCGCGGTAATTCTACTAAAGTATGAAGGTGGTTATGGTGATACAACCGACATGCAGCATATCAGGGTATATGAGTTAACAGAGGATCTGTATTATGATTCAACTTATTATTCAAATATTGATTTGAGTAGTTACTACTCAGATAATGAGCTGATTGCCGACATGCAGTTTTCCCCAACCCCATCCGCTGACAGTCTTCTGATTCGGGTGGATGACAGGATTGGTGATAAAATCCTCTTCGCAGATGAGTCACATTTACTGGATAACACCTCGTTCCTTGAATACTTTAAGGGTATTTATATTGAACCTGTTGCTACAATGGAAGAGGGATCAATTACATATTTCGACCTTTCCGGTGGATATTCACGAATGACGGTTTATTATCATAATGCTAGTGAAGACTCACTCAAGTATGAGGTTGTCATTAATAGCAATTGTACCTGGATAAATACTTTTGATCATGAATATCAGGGTTCACAGGCCGAGTCTTTAATAAATGACTCAACTGCGAATTTCGAAAATATTTATATGCAATCAATGGCTGGATTAAGAGCACATGCCAGGATTGAGTTTAGCGATACGCTTTTGCAATTGAGTGATATTGGTGTTGCTGTGAACAAAGCCGAGCTTATTATTCCTGTTGCAACGGAGTATATTATGGATAATAAACCAGTGCCAGGAAATATTCAGGTATACAATGCCCTGGAAGATGGTACGAATGAGTTTATCAACGATGTGTTTCTTGGGGAGGATTATTATGGAGGTTATTATAGGGAAGATACAGGTGAATATATTTTCAATATTGCACGGTATGTTCAGAACCTATTGGATCCTTTGTCCGACTTTCGTTTAAAGAACACTGGTTTGTTTATTGTGGTAAGTGATGCCAGGACAGCCGCTAATCAGGTAGTACTGAAGAATAATCCTCTGGGAGAACAATTTCGCCTTAATATTACTTACACAGTTTTCAATTAATAAAAAGCTCTGGGCGCTTTGTGAAAACTTAATTCACAAGTACTCTTACCTTTTATCATATTGATCGTGGTAATATTTTTCGTAATCTCCTGATATTATCCTGTTCATCCAATCTTCATTATTAAGATACCAGTCGACAGTTTTCTCCAAACCTTCTTCGAATTGAAGGCTTGGCAACCAACCTAGCTCATCTGCAATTTTTGAGGCATCTATTGCGTACCTTAAATCATGACCGGCCCTGTCCTTCACAAAAGTTATTAAACCGGCTGATGTTCCGGGCTCGCGACCCAGATTTTTGTCCATAACCTCGCAAAGCTTACGTATTAGATCAATGTTTGTCCATTCATTGTGCCCTCCGATATTATAGGTTTCAAAGTTCCTTCCCTGGTGATAAACCAGGTCAATAGCGCGTGCATGATCCTCCACATATAACCAGTCGCGAACATTTTCTCCTTTTCCGTAAATCGGTATGGCTTTGAGGTTCTTAATATTATTGATTGCCAGTGGTAATAGCTTCTCGGGAAATTGATTTGGCCCGTAATTATTTGAGCAATTAGTAATAACTACCGGTAGTCCGTAGGTGTGTCCATATGCCCTGACCAGATGATCGGAGCTGGCTTTGGACCCTGAGTATGGACTTTTGGGATCATAGGGGCTGGTTTCATAGAAGAATCCCTCATCACCAAGAGATCCATACACTTCATCTGTTGATATGTGGTAGAAGCGTTTATCCGAAAATGAACCGGCCCATTGCTTCCTTGCGGCATTAAGCAGGTTAACTGTTCCGATAATATTAGTGGTAATGAAAGCCATGGGATCAGATATTGATCTGTCAACATGGCTTTCCGCAGCCAAATGAATAATACCATCAAAATTATATCTGTCAAACAAATCCTCAATCAATTCTGAATTTCTGATATCACCTTTCTCAAAACAATAATTGCCTGATTTTTCAATATCAGTAAGGTTTTCCAGATTACCTGCGTAAGTTAAAGCATCCAGGTTTACAATCTTATACTCCGGATATTTATTTACAAAAATACGCACAACATGGGATCCAATAAATCCGGCCCCACCTGTTATCAAAACGGTTTTTTCCATTGGATAATTATTTTATTCCTCTTATATTTTTTTCCCAATTCCATGCTGAAGCTATCGTTTCCTCCAAAGTACTGCTTGCTTTCCAGCCCAGAACATCGTTAGCAAAACTTGTATCAGCCCAGACCTTCTCAATATCACCCTCCCGCCGGTCAACAATTTCATACTTAAGCTTTAGTCCTGTTACTTTCTGAAAGGCCTTAATCATCTCTAATACTGATGTTCCTCTACCTGTACCAAGATTGAAAAATTCATAATTGAATTTATTGTATGAATTCAGTAAGCGTGAAATAGCTTTAACATGAGCTCTTGCAAGATCGTTTACATTGATGTAGTCTCTTATTGCTGACCCATCAGGAGTATCATAATCGTTGCCATAAACTTTGAGAGAATCATGAATTCCGGCTGCGGTTTGTGTAATGAATGGTACAAGATTATTTGGCACACCCATAGGTAGTTCCCCGATAATTGCAGTTGGATGGGCTCCTATAGGATTGAAATACCTGAGTGCTATGCTATTAAGCTTAGGTATGGCTTGCATTGTATCCCGAATAATGTCTTCGGATATCTTTTTTGTATTTCCATACGGAGATTCTGCCGGAAGGGTTGGTGCACTTTCAGTTACCGGTAATTCTTTGGGTTGTCCATATACAGTGCAGCTGGATGAGAATACAAAATTAGATACTTCATACTTATCCATTAGTTGCAGGAGGTTGACAAGAGAAGCAATATTGTTATGATAATACTTTAGTGGATTGTTAACCGACTCTCCAACTGCTTTGTGGGCAGCAAAATGTATAATGGCTTTTAGATTGGGATATTTTGAAAAGAATTTATCTAAAAGTTCCTTGTTGCAAAGATCAAACTGTTCAAACGCCGGTCTTACCCCTGTGATTTGTTCAATACCATCAAGTGAATCAATTTTTGAGTTATCCAGATTGTCTACAATAACAACGTCATAACCACTATTGATTAACTCAACGCATGTGTGTGAACCAATATATCCAGTTCCCCCGGTAACCAATACCAAATCCTTCATCTATTTTATTTTTTTTACTGTTTTATTACTTAATAAATATTTTCCCTCACTCTCAGGGCAGGTTGCAACGCCTTCATTATCAAACTTTAATTTGTGCCCATATTCGCTCATCCATCCTGATTGTCTGGCAGGATTACCAAGAACCAGACTATAATCAGGAACATCTTCAGTTACCACAGCCCCGGCACCAATGAAAGCAAAGGCTCCAATATTGTTGCCGCAGATTATTGTTGCATTAGCACCAATACTTGCACCCCGCCCCACTTTGGTAGATAAATACTGATCTCTACGAATTATCCGACTGCGTGGATTTATCACATTGGTGAAGACCATTGAGGGTCCGAGAAAAACGTCATCTTCACAAATTACACCAGTATATATCGATACGTTGTTTTGCACCTTCACATTATTGCCTAGTACAACATCAGGAGAAACTACAACATTTTGACCTAAACTGCAGTTTTCACCAATTATTGAGCCGGGCATTATGTGGGTGAAATGCCATATCTTTGTTCCCTTGCCTATTATTGCGCCTTCATCTATTACGGCTGTTTCGTGTGCAAAAAATTTCTTGTCCATGTCTTAAATGCTGTTCAATAGGTTTTTAACTATATAGTTCAGCTGATCATTTTTTAATTCTGTATGCATTGGTAAAGATAACACTTCATTGCAAAGCTTTTCGGTAACAGGAAAATCCCCTTTTTTGTAACCGGCTTGTGAAAATGCTTTCTGGATGCTTAAAGGCATAGAATAATAGACCATACTTGGGATTCCTTTTTCTGCCAGTAAGGCCTTAAGATGATCCCTTTTCCCATTCATTATTCTTAGTGTATATTGATGAAAAATATGATCACTAGATTTTGTTCGATAGGGGATAATGATCTCGGGATGGCTGCCGAGCTTATCATCATAGAATTTTGCGGCTATTTGCCGGGCAGCATTGTATTGATCCAATAAACCCAGTTTTATTCTTAGGATAGCAGCTTGAATTGTGTCGAGCCTTGAGTTAACACCGATAAGATCATGGAAATACTTGATCTTGGATCCATGATTAACTATCATATGAATTTTTTTGGCCAACTTCTCATTTTTAGTAAATATTGCTCCTCCGTCTCCGAAACAGCCAAGATTTTTAGAAGGGAAAAAGGAAGTAGTCCCTATTTCACCTATTGTTCCTGCATGCTGTGTCTTACCATCAGGGAAGGTGTATTTTGCTCCAATAGCCTGAGCATTATCCTCAATTACAGGTATGCCAAATTCTCGCCCTATTTTCATTATTTCGTCCATTTGGGAAGCTTGCCCAAACAAATGCACCGGAACGATAGCCTTTGTTTTTTTTGTAATGGCTTTCCTGATCAGTTCTGGTTGAATATTAAATGTATTAGGATCGACATCAACCAGAACAGGCTTTAATCTGAGAAGGCTTATAACCTCAACTGTTGCAATAAAAGTAAAATTGGATGTAATGACCTCATCTCCCGGTTGGAGATCCAGAGCCATCATTGCTACCTGGAGAGCATCAGTTCCGTTACCACATGTTATAACGTGAGCAATATCAAGGTAAGAAGCTAGCTCTTCACGAAAAAGATGCACAGCATCCCCATTAATAAAGACCCCCTTTTCAATAGTTTCCTGAATAGCACTATCAATTTCACTCTTGATGTTTTTGTACTGGTTGAACAGATCAACCATTTGAATCTTGATCATGTTGGTATGTTTTTTTATCTTGGCTATTGGAAGTTCAAATATAATATTTATCGCTAGGTAAATAAGCCATTTTATTTACCTCGACTAATAGAATAAACTGTTCCAATATTTGGAATATTATGTTTGAGTGACTAATTTTGATAAATAGTAAAAAAGATTAATAGTCAAAAGATTGGCTTGCGCTGTAACCATCACAAAACTAGTAGGTTGATTTGTTGATAAACTAAAAATGAATATAGAAAAGAAAATATTACATCTGCTTTATTTCAAGGACTGCGTTATTATTCCCGGCTTGGGAGGCTTTGTTTCTAATTATGTTCCGGCCAGAATACGGGAGGAATCACAAACTTTTTTGCCTCCTGCGAAGGAAATTGGTTTTAACAGAGAGTTGATTCAAGATGATGGCGTTCTTTCTGGATACCTGGCTCGATGTGATAATATTTCTATAGCAGATGCATCTAAGCGGATTGATAAGTTTGTCAATTTTATTTTTAATGAGCTTGCGGATACTGGGAACTATGAGCTTAAGCTTATAGGGAACTTTGCTTATACGAGAACCGGGGAAATGGTTTTTAAAGCTGGCGATGAGATGAATTTTTTGGTTGATTCCTATGGACTAAGTTCTTTATACTACAAAAGGCTTGAAAAGGAGAATCCCCTTCTGAAATCTGCTATTTTTAAACATGAGGATAAGGTCAAGACTATCTCTCTTCCTGGCACCATGGCCAGAACAGAAAGGCAGAGGTCGGTCAGACGGGTAGCCATAGCATTGCCTTTGTTAATAGCTATTTCACTCCTTCCAATTAATACGAGGAATGGAGCACAAAAGGGACAAAACAATGCAGGTTTTCTCCCATCATCTTCAATGATGACGGTTGAACTGTCCGGTAGTGATAAAACAACTGAAGACACTGATACTAATTTGGATAATAGGTTTATTTTTGAAGGTGCGGCTGTGGAAAATGAAAGTATTCATGAGCCATTCAACAGGAATTCCTTTGCTATAGTTGCCGGTAGTTTTAGTACTGAAAAGAATGCTGAAATACTACGTAAAGAATTGGGTCAAGAGGGCTATGGTCCAGAGATATGGAAGGCAAGCAATGGTTTCTACAGGGTTGTTATTCAGGCTCATGAAAACATGACAAATGCTCAACAAGCCATCGCTGAACTAAAAAAAGAGCTAAGTGGTATCGAATTCTGGATCCTTCAATAGCCCTATTTTACTTCCGCTCCATTGATAATATTTTCTTCGGGGCTGATAAATATAAGTTTGCCTGTATTATCCTCAGCCAGAAGTATCATTCCCTTACTCTCTACCCCCCTGATCATCCGGGGCTCAAGATTAGCTAGCAAGCTGACTTTTTTCCCGGGAAGGTCAGCCGGGTCAAACCATTCTGCAATCCCCGATACAACAGTACGCGTGTCAAAGCCTGTGTCGAGCTTAATTTTTATCAACTTTTTTGTTTTAGGGATTTTTTCGGCTTCCAATATGGTGGCTATTCTGATGTCCATCTTTGTGAAATCATCATAACTGACAGCCGGTTTTGCAGGGGGAAGCTCAATTTCCTCAGCCATATTGGCCTTTTTTGTGGCAAGAAGTTTTTCTACCTGAATCTCAACCTCCTTGTCTTCAATTTTTGCAAAAAGCAAAGAGGGTTTGTTTAATACATGTCCAGGAGACAAGAAACTGATATTTCCAATTGCATCCCAGGGTTGTTTTTTGAAATTCAAAAATTCTCTTATTTTCTCCATGCTGTGTGGGAGAAATGGATCGAGGATGATTGACAGGTTTGCAGTAATCTGCAGGGAGATATTTAGAATTGAAGCAACCCGGGCCTCATCCTCTTTGATGAGTTTCCATGGTTCTGTTTCAGCCAGATACTTGTTTCCCAATCTTGCCAAACCCATGGCTTCGATTAAAGCTTCTCTAATACGAAAAGCATTCATGCTCTTTTCAACCCGTTCTTTTATATCAGCGATCTGTGCAAGCACATCCTTGTCCTCGTCAGTGAGTGAATGTAAATCAGGACAAACGCCTCCAAAATACTTTTGTGTGAGAACCAGGGTGCGATTCACAAAATTACCAAGGACAGCAACCAGCTCATTATTATTTCTTTTCTGAAAATCTTTCCAGGTGAAGTCATTGTCTTTAGCTTCAGGGGCATTAGCCGTGAGTACATACCTGAGGACATCCTCTTTACCCGGGAAATCCTGTAGATATTCGTGAAGCCAAACAGCCCAGTTTCTGGAGGTTGATATCTTTTCATTCTCAAGATTCAGAAATTCATTTGCCGGAACATTATCAGGAAGGATATAATCACCATGAGCTTTCAACATAGTTGGGAAAACAATACAATGGAAAACTATATTGTCTTTACCTATAAAATGCACCATACGGGAATCATCAGATTTCCAGTATTTTTCCCAGTCCTTAGTTAGTTCCTTGGTAGCAGAGATATACCCTATAGGTGCGTCAAACCAAACATATAATACTTTCCCTTCTGCCCCTTTAACGGGTACAGGGACTCCCCAATCAAGGTCGCGGCTAACTGCACGAGGATGCAAGCCTTGGTCAAGCCATGATTTGCACTGTCCATACACGTTGGAACGCCATTCCTTATGACCTTCAAGAATCCATTCTTTCAACCATGGTTCATACTTGTCTAATGGTAGGAACCAATGAGTTGTTTCCTTGAGAATAGGGGGATTTCCACTTAGTGTGGATTTTGGGTTTTTTAAATCAGTGGCATTCAGTGATGTCCCACAAGATTCACATTGATCACCGTATGCCTTATCATTGGAGCAATATGGGCAAGTTCCTGTAATGTATCGGTCGGCTAGAAATTGTTTGGCTTCTTCATCATAATATTGTTGGGTTGTTTGCTCAATGAACTCACCCTGTTCATAAAGCTTTCTAAAAAAATCAGAAGCTGTTTCATGATGAATCTTAGCCGAAGTACGGTGATAAATATCGAATGATATTCCAAAGCTGGCAAATGATTCTTTGTTTAAAGTGTGAAATCGATTAACAACATCCTGAGGAGTAATGTTTTCTTGTCTGGCTTTCAGTGTAATAGGTACACCATGTTCATCAGAACCACAAATAAACAGGACATCTTTTCCATTTTGGCGAAGAAATCTCGTATATATATCTGCAGGGACATAAACCCCGGCCAGGTGTCCGATATGAACAGGTCCGTTAGCGTATGGTAAAGCTGCAGTAACTAAATGTCTCTTATATTCTTTCATTGGATAATCATCTTGAACAATTAATTTTGGAAGCTACAAAATTACTAAAGAAAGCGAGAAAGTGAAGTTTGCTGTTTAGCTTTACATTTTAACTATCATCAAATGAGAAAAGACAAACCGGCATTATTAAAACCGGGCGATAAAATTGGCATAGTTTCTCCAGCACGATTTGTAATACCCTCCGAAATAGAGGGAGCCCTGTCATGGATGAGGCAAAGGGGATTTATCCCTGTACTGGGAAAACATGTCTTCGATCGCCTTGATCAGTTTGCTGGAAGCGATAGGGACAGGGCTGAAGACATTCGTACATTTATTAACGATCCGGAAATTGCCTGCATATGGGCAACACGTGGAGGCTATGGGAGTATACGGCTTATACCCTATTTGTCGGAGCTAAGTGTTACTCAATCGCTAAAATGGTTCATTGGTTATAGTGATGTTACAGTTTTTCATTCCTGGCTTCACCAGAAATTCAACCTTCAGAGTATACATGGTCCGATGCTTTTTTCCTGGAATGAATCTCCCGGTGCGAAAGAATCTTTTTCAAAATTGGAAGAAGTATTGCTAACCGGGAATATTGAATACCAATATAATGCTCATTCCTTAAACAGAATTGGCAAAATCCAGGGGGTTCTTACCGGTGGCAATTTATCAATGCTATACAGTTTGAGAGGTACTGATCTGGATCTGGATCCCCGGTATAAAATCTTGTTCCTGGAGGATGTTGATGAATACCTGTATCACCTGGATAGGATGATGCAGAATCTCAAACAAGCTGGCTGGCTTAACGGGATCTCAGGATTATTAGTTGGTGGTATGAATAAAATGAATGACAATAGTATCCCCTTTGGCCAATCTCCTGAAGAAATAATCTCCAATCTTGCTAATGATCACAATTTACCTGTAGTTTTTGGACATCCTGCAGGACATCAGGATAGAAATTTACCGCTTGTATTTGGTGAGGAAATCAAAATAAGCCTGACCGGGGATACGGTTTTTTGCAGGCAATAATAATTATAGCGTTATGGATAAAATGGAAATGGGAAGAAAGGGAGAATCCGTAGCAGAGAACTTTCTTACCGTAGCTGGATATAGTATCCTCGAAAAGATCTGGTATCACAGACATAAGGAATTGGATCTTATTGCGGTGGATCAAGAAGAGCTGGTTATTGTTGAGGTTAAAAGCCGTCGGGCCCCTGCCCTTGATAACCCAGCCATGTCTATCGACCGCAAAAAACAAAGGAATCTGGTTTTTGCCGCCAATGCTTATGTCAGGATAAACAAGATCTCACTTGAGGTGAGATTCGATGTAATATGGGTTATTTTTAGAGGTAATCAGCCCGAAATTGAGCATATCAGGAATGCTTTTGTTCCCAGCTTGTAAAATGGGAGCTTCCTATACCTTTTAGTACAATCACAAAGACAATCAATCTAAAATTCTTCGGATCTATTCTTTTATTTAAATTCAAAAATTATTTTGTCGGATAAAAAAACATTGTTCCTTTGTACTCAGAAACAAAAATAGTCAAATAGATCAAGATCTCGCATAATGGCATTAGAAGATACAAAGGATAAAATTGTAAGTGTAGCAACGAAATTATTCAGCCGCTTTGGTTTCCAGAAAACTTCAAAGTTTCTGGAATTGAATAATTATTAAAACTA
>CAYXQX010000004.1:0-12387 GCA_964467485.1 uncultured Porphyromonadaceae bacterium
CTAATTCCATACTTTTGCGTCAAACTTATTTATTATGAAAGTCCTTGGAATGGGCAATGCCCTGGTTGATATAATAATTTATCTTACTGATGATCAACTTTTGGAAGAGCTTAATCTGCCCAAAGCTAGTATGCAATTAATTGATTCTGACCGCCTTAAAAGGATACATGATAGGCTGGCCGGATTAGAGAAGGAGTTAAGCTCAGGTGGTTCGGCAGCGAACACCATACATGGCTTGGCCTCTTTAGGTGTTGAAACAGGATTCTTAGGATCCATAGGAAAAGATGAATATGGATCATTTTTCGAAGAGGATATGAAGAGTAAGGGTGTTAAACCAGTGTTTAATTATTCCAATTCTCCTTCAGGTAGGGCAACAGCTTTTGTTTCATCCGATTCAGAAAGAACTTTCGCCACTTTTTTAGGAGCAGCTCTTGAGCTAGCCCCTGAGCATATTACTGAATCCTTATTTGAGGGATATAATCTCCTTCATATTGAGGGTTATCTGGTTCAGAATCATGCATTGATAGAAAAGGCTGTTAGAATGGCCAGATCTGCCGGGCTTGAGGTGTCAATAGATATGGCGAGTTATAATGTTGTGGAGGAAAACAGAGAATTCCTGGAAGAAATTCTGAGCAAGTATGTGACTATTGTTTTTGCGAATGAGGAGGAGGCCAAGGCAATGACGGGAAAGGAGCCTGAAGAAGCACTAAAAGAATTGTTTCTGATGTGTGGCAAGGCTGTTGTGAAGATTGGCAAGGGTGGTTCATGGATAAGAATGGGTGAAGAAGCAGTACATGTTGAAGCGATATCTGCTACTCCGGTTGATACCTCGGGTGCAGGTGATTTGTATGCAGCCGGATTTATATATGGGATGTCAAAGGGAATGACTGATGCCCAATGCGGTCAGATCGGTAGTATCCTGGCAGGTAAGGTAATAGAAGTCACAGGTCCAAAACTACCATTACCTGTATGGGGTGATGTTCTGGCTTTGATTAAAAGGGTTGAAGGAGTTGGTTAAAACAGGCCGTGCAGTTCAGCGTTGATTTTATCGATTATAAGGTTAACATCCTCAGGATTGCCAAGGAAATCCATTGAGTCTGCATCCACTATAAGGAGTCTGCCATCATTATATGTTTCAACCCAGCTTTCATATCTTTCGTTTAAGCGCTTTAGGTAATCCAGTCTGATTGAGTCCTCATACTTTCTACCCCTTTTCTGAATCTGGTTAACCAGAGTTGGAACTGATGCTCTTAGGTATATTACCAGGTCGGGGGGCTGAACCAACGAAACCATCAGATTGAAAAGGGTATAATAATTTTCAAAATCACGGGTAGTCATCAAGCCCATAGAATGCAGGTTAGGTGCAAAAATATATGCATCCTCGTAAATGGTGCGATCCTGAATCACAGTTTTATCTGATTTTCGTATATCAAGAACCTGGTTGAATCTCGAGTTCAAAAAATAAACCTGCAAATTAAAGGACCATCTCTGCATGTCACTATAGAAATCATTCAGGTAGGGATTGTCATCCACATCTTCAAAATGAGGATCCCAATTAAAATGCTTGCTTAATATCCGGGTCAAGGTAGTCTTTCCGGAACCTATATTTCCTGCTACTGCTATGTGCATCAACTATATAATTTAAGTTTGGCTTATGTTCGAAAATACAAATAATTTCCCTTCTATTAGGGCTAGTCGCGGGTTTTTTTTATTCTGTACAAGAACCAGCCCGAATTTCTTTCTATTAGGGCATGATTTTTGGAAATTATTATTTGTTTCCATTTGGGAATATTGAGATGCAAAAGCCCGACCAGTGCGGAAGGATAATTCTGATAAATATGTAATTCCTGATCTCCGCTAAAAATAATGTTCTTGTCGAGGGAGAAGATTTTATTTGCCTTAACCGGAATGGATTTAATCTGTTTTCCAAAAAGATCGAAGAGCATAAGCTTTTGTCCCGGCTCACAAACATAAAGTCCTTCCTTCCACTCAAGCATTGGAAACCATTGATCCTCATTTCCAATATTGAGGCCAGAGATCAAAACCTTAGTCTTTATATCCAGATTATTGTCGAGGTGTAAAAGAGAATTGTTATTTGGATCAATAAGCCAAAACCCTCCTTGTTTAGCACGGCAAATGCCAGCGATGGAGAAAACATCCAGTTCGTCCAGCTCTATAGGGTCTCCAATCGATGAAAGGGTACGATCAAGGAGGATAATCTGGTTAAATGGTTTGTAGTACAGAAGAATTCGAAAAGGATCAGATGTGTCAATACTGAATATCTTTCCTAGACCTGGATTAGAATAAGAGTAAAGGGTTTTACCCAGACTGTCAATTTTTCTTATTTGTTCATCTTTAACAAGATAAAAATGGCCGAGAGGGTCGGATGATCCAAAGTTAAATGATTCTGAGAATTCGAAGGCAATATTCTGGCATACTCCAAATGTGCCAATCAATGAAAGGCACATTATCACAGGTATTACCCGGAATAGTTTCATTTTCAGGTATTAAGTTTCAGAATTTCTTCAGCGATATCTCTGTTGTTTGATAAACGAGGAACCTTATGTTGTCCTCCAAGCTTATTATTGGATTTCATCCATTTATAGAAGGTTCCTTTTTTAATCACAATAAGCTCCGGCCTTTCAAGAGCAAGATTCTTATAACGTTTAGCTTCATAGTCGGAATTGTTTGCCTTAAGGGTATTGTCAAGAATTTCGACAAAATACTCCAGATTATCAGGAGGAGTAGCAAATTCAACGAGCCACTGATGTGCACCTTTTTTTCCATCTTTCATGAAGATTGGGGCTGCAGTATATTCTGCAACATCTGCTTTTGTTATCTGACTGGCTTTTTGCAATGCTTTGTCGGCATTGTCAATTATCACCTCTTCTCCGAATGCATTAATGAAGTGTTTTGTACGGCCGGTAATTTTGATTTTATATGGTTTGAGAGAAGTAAACTTAACTGTATCTCCGATTTTGTACCTCCAAAGGCCTGCACTGGTTGAAATTACAATAGCATAGTTTTCATCCAACTCAACTTCTTCCAGAGGAAGAACTCTGGGGTTATCAGTATCCCATTCCGACATTGGGATAAACTCAAAAAAGACTCCGTAATCAAGCATCAGGAGCATATCATTAGACAGAGGATTATCCTGGATTCCAAAAAATCCTTCTGAGGCATTATACGTTTCGAGATAATTCATTGAGGACTTAGGAAACAAGGCTTTAAATTGTTGGCGGTAAGGATCAAAGCTTACCCCACCGTGCATAAATAGCTCTAGGTTTGGCCATACCTCATGGATATTACTGGCCCCTGTCATTTCCAATATACGATTCATCAGGACTAGTGCCCAGGAAGGAACACCGGCAATATTGCTGACGTTTTCCTTGATAGTAGCCTCCGCCATTTTCTCAATTTTCTCTTCCCATTCATCCATAAGTGCGATGGATAGATCCGGCGTTCTTAGAATATGAACCCAGAACGGCATGTTTTGAAGTAAAACTGCAGACAGATCCCCAAAGTATGAATCAGAATTATAATTTGAAATCTGATGGCTTCCCCCGATAACAAGGCTTTTGCCTTTAAATAATTTGGAATCAGGATTATTGCTTAGATAAATAGCTAATGCATCTTTCCCACCGCGGAAATGACACTCCTCCATATTTTCCCTGGTTATGGGAATGAATTTGCTTTTTGCGCTTGTGGTTCCTGATGATTTAGCAAACCATCTTACATCTCCGGGAAACAATACACTGTCTTCTCCCTTTAGAGCCTTTTCGATGTATGGCTTAAAAGCATCATAATCTCTTATCGGGATCTGATTTTTAAAATCAGTATATGAGCTTATATCCTTGAAACCATGCTCCTCGCCAAATAGAGTGCTATTTGCCCTTTTGACAATTCGTGCCAGTGTTTCCTGTTGAACTTCGATGGGAAATTTTTTGAAAAAATCAATCTGGTATTGCCGTTTGGTGATAAACCAGGAAAAAATGGATTTTATAATCGGCATAAGTATTGTATTTACCCTGTTTGATCTTATGGGGCACCAAAAATACAAAAAAAATATAGCTACTTTTGAATCATAAAAACTGCATTATATGAATTGGTTAGATCTTCTTATTCTTATCCCAATGGTTGCGGGCTTGTTTTCGGGTTACAAAAATGGGCTGATCGGCGAAGTTGCTTCGCTGGCCGCTCTGATTTTTGGAATATGGGGGGCAATAAAATTTTCTGATTGGACCGCTAATTTGCTTAATACATGGGGTATTGAAAGTCAATATATGAATATAATATCCTTTGTAGTTACCTTTATTATTATCGTTATTGTTATTCAGCTAATTGCAAAAATGCTGAGCCAGCTAATGAAATCCCTTGCTTTGGGATGGATCGACCGACTTACTGGAATAGCTATTGGGGTTCTTAAGGCAGCTCTTATAACTAGTGTGATTTTGTTTGTATTTGATATCGTTGACGAGAGGAAAAGCTTTATTCCTGAAGAGGCGAAAGAAGAGTCCTTGTTATTCCAACCCATGTCAAATCTTGTACCTAATCTACTTCCTTTTTTGAACTTTGAAGATTTAGAGAAAGGATTTGATGAAAGGTTCAATAAAACACGTGATAAAAAGCATGATAGCCTTGATACTGTAAATAGCTAATCGGGCGTTATTATCAAATGACTATCTTTGGCAAAAATTTTTTCTATGAATTTTGTTAATGAACTCAGATGGAGGGGAATGATACATGATATCATGCCTGGTACTGAGGAGTTTCTTCTAAAAGAGATGGAATCAGCTTATATTGGCTTTGATCCTTCTTCCGATTCCCTGCATATTGGAAACCTTGTGGGAATCATGATGCTTAAGCATTTCCAGATTGCCGGACATAAACCATATGCTCTCGTTGGGGGTGCAACCGGGATGATTGGTGATCCATCAGGAAAATCAGAGGAGAGAAATTTGCTGGACGAAAACACCCTGAGACATAATCAGGATTGTATTAAGAAACAACTGTCTAAATTTCTGGACTTTGATAACGACGAGCCTAATGAGGCTGTCATGGTAAATAACTACGATTGGATGAAGGAATTTTCCTTTCTCGAGTTTATCAGAGATGTTGGCAAGTATATTACAGTAAACTATATGACTGCCAAAGATTCTGTTAAGAAGCGTCTTGACACCGGGATGTCCTTTACTGAGTTTTCGTATCAGTTGGTTCAAGGGTTTGATTTCTATCATTTATATGCTAATCAGGGAGTAAGACTGCAAATGGGTGGTTCTGATCAATGGGGTAATATTACTACCGGAACAGAGTTGATCAGGAGAAAGAGTAGTGGAGAGGCATACGCATTAACATCCCCACTGATCAAGAAAGCTGATGGTGGGAAGTTTGGTAAAACAGAATCAGGAACAATTTGGCTTGATCCGGAGAAAACATCCCCATACAGCTTTTATCAATTCTGGCTTAATACAGGAGATGAGGATGCAGAAAGCTATATAAAGATATTTACCTTACGTACAGAAGACGATATTGAGTCCTTGATTACGGAGCACAGGAAAGTACCGCATATGCGCCTGCTCCAACGGACACTTGCTGAGGATGTTACACGGCTTGTGCATTCAGAAGAGGAGCTTGAATCGGCTATAGGAGCATCACAGATACTCTTCGGTAAGGGAACAAAAGAAACTTTAGTAAAAATGGATGAGAAAACTTTCTTATCTGTTTTTGAAGGTGTACCTCAATTTACTATTGAGAAAAGATTGCTGGATAATGGCATACCGATATTGGATCTGCTTGCTGAAAAAACGAATATTTTTCCTTCAAAGGGAGATTTGAGGCGAAATATCAAAGGAGGAGGAGTTAGTCTTAATAAAGAAAAACTAAATAATCCTGATGTCTCAATTGGTGTTGATTCATTAATAAATGATAAATATCTATTAGCTCAAAAAGGTAAAAAGAATTATTTCCTAATAATAGCCCAATAAAACCAAAACAATGGAGAACTATTTTAGTAATAAGAATATCCTTGACCTTGTATGGAAATGGAAGGTCCACCTGGTTGTGATTGGTATTGTCGCAGGGATTATCTCGATTGCATTTTCCGGCCCAAGTTTTATCAAGCCCAAGTTTAAGTCAATTGCCATTGTATATCCGGTAAACCTGGGGGAGTATTCTGAGGAAAGCTATACAGAACAGATGCTTGAAATCCTCAATTCAGGTGATATCAGGGATCAACTTGTTGAAAAATTCAATCTTGACAAGCATTACAATATCGATAAGACTTACAAATATTATCTTTCTGCTATTATAGGTAAGTATAGCGATAATGTTAGCTTTAGAAAGACTGAGAATGAGGCTGTTCGAATTGAGGTTCTGGATACAGATCCTCAAATGGCAAGAAATATGGTTAATGCTCTTATTGATCTTTATAATGAAAAAGTAGCCGAATTGCATCGTATTAAACATCAGGAAGTATTTGATGTTTATGCTGAGCAACTTAAAAAGGGATATCTAAAATTGAGCACCGTGGGCGACTCTATCAATCAATTGGGAGAGGCGTTTGGAATTTTGGAGTTTTATGGTGAGCAAACTGCTGAAGCTTCCAGAGCCATGTATAAGAATACACCAAGAAGCGCTGATGCTAAGAGGTTCCTTGAAAGCATGGCTGGCAAAGGTTATCAGTACAAAAAGTTTAAGGATCAGTATGATGGAATACTTAAATCTCTTGTTGAGATAGAAATTTTACAAGCCGGTACCCGCTCAGAGCTGGAAAAGGAAATTACCTATAGTCAGGTAGTTACACCACCCTTTGCTGCCGACAAAAAGTCTTCTCCAAAAAGGAGTGTAATAGTTTTGATGTCTATCTTTCTAACCTTAATCCTGGCAATAATAATTATAGGTGTTATCGAGAATCGCACATATTCTGCATCCCGACCGGCTGCTTCAGAATAAGCTAGTTCGTTTAGGACTGGTTTACTCTCTTAGTATTCTGTATGTTATTGTTCTTGCCTATTTTATCAGCAAGGATAAATACATCATTACAGCTATACCGATTGGATTATTAGTGCTGTTTATTGCAATATACCGTCTGGAACTGATATTTTGGATAATTCTTTTTTCTGTGCCCTTGTCTGTGCCGCTTAAAGAATTTGGCTTAAATATTGATTTTAATATGTTTCTGCCTACCGAACCTTTATTAGCAGGTTTGCTTATTATCTTTTTAATTAAACTGGCTGCTGATGGGTCCTTTGACAAGAAGGTTTTGCGTCATCCTGTTACCATTGTAATATTGTTGCAGCTTGGCTGGATACTCTTTACCAGCATTAGCAGCACAATGCCCGACGTATCCTTTAAGTTTTTTCTGTCGCGATTATGGTTTGTTGCAGTTTTTTATTTTTTCGCAACTCAGGTATTCAAGGACACAACAAAAATCAGGAAATATTTTTTGGTTATCTTAATTCCCCTGGTTTTTATTGTACTTATCATAACCATCAAACATGCGGGGTTGGGTTTATATGATCAGAAAGCATCTAATCCTGCAGTAGATCCTTTTTTCAATGATCATACTCTTTACGGAGCAATAATGGCACTGTTTATTCCCATCGTTATTGGTTATATTTTTAAATCGAGATTCTCCTGGTTGCAAAGATTTGGTGCCATTGTTGTACTGGGATTATTGGTGACGGGCCTGATTTTTTCTTATAGCAGGGCTGCCTGGGTTAGCCTTGCTGGTTCAGCAATGGTTTACCTGCTTATTCTTTTTAAAATTCGTTGGAGAACAGTGCTTCTTGGATTAGCAAGCCTTGTGGCGGTTTTTTTGATTTTTGGCAGGACGCTTCTTATGGATATGGAAGGAAATGATCAGGATTCATCTGATAATTTTACCGAGCATATACAATCAATTTCAAATATTTCGACAGATGCTTCAAATCTGGAAAGGTTGAATCGTTGGAGCTGTGCCTTGAGGATGTTTGCCAATAAGCCCTTATTGGGATTTGGGCCAGGAACATATATGTTTCAGTATGCACCCTTCCAGAAGGAATCTCAGAAAACTATCATATCAACCAATGCCGGAGACGGTGGGAATGCACACTCCGAATACCTGGGACCTCTTGCTGAGTCGGGGGTGATTGGTGGGCTTTTGGTGATATTGTTGGTAATATATGGTTTTATTACCGGGGTTAGGGTTTATAGGAATCAGACTGATAGAGAGCTAAAAATGATAGCTATAGTTGTATTGATAGGACTGACTACCTATTTCCTTCATGGGATTTTGAATAATTTTCTTGATACAGACAAAGCATCAGCTGGAGTATGGGCCTTTTTGGCCATACTGGTTTCTCTGGATGTTAGGGAAAAACAAGTAAAAGAGTAGTTATTCTTTTACCCTCTCCATATAAGAATTATCACTAGTATTTATCCTGATTTTAGTTCCTGTCTCACAGAATAGTGGGACCATAATGGTAGAGCCAGTTTCTATTGTAGCTGCTTTAAGTGAGCTGGAGGATGAGGTGTCACCACGCATACCCGGTTCTGTATATGTAATTTCCATCACAACAGAAGCGGGTAATTCACAAAATAGAGGAGTTTCAGTATCGGCATGAATAACTACTTCTACTTCCTGACCATCCTTAAGTAGTTCGATATTATTGATCAATTCGGCTTGAAGAGAAATCTGCTCATATGTTTCCAGATGCATCATGTTGTAACCCATATCATCTTTGTACAAGAATTGGTAGGCCCGGCGCTCAACGCGGGTTTCATTGATCTTATGGCCGGAAGAGAAAGTAATATCAATTACCTTACCTGTTGTTATGTTCTTTAGTTTTGTTCTTACGAAAGCTGGTCCTTTGCCAGGTTTAACGTGCTGGAAATCAGCAATCGCAAATAGTGTACCGTTGTGCTCAATGCACATTCCTTTACGTATGTCAGAAGTATTAGCCATAATAGTCAGTATATGTTTTGGACAAAAATAGATTAAACTCTTAAGAATGCAATAGTTCCTTTTTTATGCTTTAGTTTTCTGCGGTGGAATAATTTTATTTTTGGGTATAGTTGCAATAAAATCTTTGAGATAAAAGGGTTCGAAATAAGCAGTATCTAAAAATTCTTTCTCAGCCCAGGCCGTTTCCGCCAATGATATCATATACTTACTTGAAGGTTCGATATCAGGAATAAACCGGGCGTTTGGATGCTTTATAATTTCCTTGCATTTCTGACTACCATCGCCAAAGAAGAAAACAGGTCCTGCGTCCAGATATTCCAGGTATGAGTTAGTGTCAATAATATCTGCCATTACCTCTCTTTTCAACTCGAGCTTAAGGCTATAGAAAGCTGAGTAAACCTCCATTCTCCTGGCGTCAAGCATCGGACAAAATACAGGGTTGCTGATTTTACTCAAAAGATTTTGATTCTCTTTCACAAACTTATTTGCCAAAGCCTGGAGAGTTGAAACCCCTATTACTGGTATTTCCACTCCAAATGCAATGCCTTTTGCTGTGGAAACACCTATTCTTAAACCCGTATATGAGCCGGGCCCCATGCTAATAGACACAGCATCCAAACTTGTATAGGAAATGTTATTGCTTGTCATCAGATCCTCGATAAAAGGGGTCAATCGGGATGCATGAGACCTGGGATCATTTGTTTCCCTTATATCCAATAGTTTTCCGTTGCGGCTTATTGCAGTTGAGCAGACCGGGGTAGCAGTTTCAATATGTAATATCAGGGCCATTTAAGTTTTCTGTTTATTTAAGTCGACTACCTCAACTCCAAAGGAATGCCCTGGTAGAAGTCTAGTATTTTGACATTAAAGATGTAATTATATTTAGCCTGAAGGAGATCAGATTGCGCTTTAAAGAGATTGTTTTTGGCAACATTATAATCCAGGGAGGTAAGTAATCCAAGGCTATATTTTTTTTCAGTATAACGAAAAGCTTCCTGAAGGGATGTCAGGGATTTTTCTGTTGCCCTATATTTTTCCAGAGCAGCACCGGCATCAGCCATAGATTGCTGTATCTCTTTGTGTAAACGGCTCTTTACCAGCTCCATTTGATAGTTGCAGTTTTGTAGAGCTATACGGCTTTTTTTTACTTCCGTTTGATAGGATAAATTGTTGAAAATAGGAATTTGAAGATTGAAACCAAGGCTGGTTGTGCTGGCATAATCGATCTGTGTTCGGAATGGCATTATTTTATTAGTCTGGAATTCCATTATCCTGTCGGAATATCCCGATCCCCAACTGGCATTCATACTTAGGGAAGGGCTCAATAAGCCCTTGGTGACGGATAAATTACGCTCGAAAACCTGAACTTTTAAATCCGCACTTTTGATTCTGGGCATTAACAACAGAGCTGATTCATATATTTCCTTGCTCGAGCCTGAAAGAGGCGCAATGAGCACATTCTCAAAACCGGGTTTGTCGATGTCAAAACTTTCAAAATCCTGAATATCCAACAATTGGGCAAGATTAAGAGTAGAGAGCTTGAGCTGATTGGTGGCATTCACCAGCTTGAGGTCTTCACCAGCTAATTGTGCCTGGATTTCTAGCAGGTCGCCTTGTGGTAAAGATCCTGCATCTGCCAGACTTTGTGTTGTTTTAACCTGTTGCCTGGTTACCTCAACTTGTTGGACGGCAATGTCAACAAGTTCTTTATTGAACAGAATCTGTAAGTATAACCTGGTAATATTTAGGGACAAATCATTTTTAGCAGTTTCGTAATCCGCCAGGACTACACCCAGGTTGAGTTTGTTTCTCTTGATAATATTTATTTCTCGGAATCCATTAAAAAGGTCAATCTCTGTAGTCCCATATAGTGAAGTTCCCTTACTGTTTTCTGTTGTAAACTCATATGTAAGGGGATCCACTGACCGGCCAAATCTGAATGATTGTGCTGCTCCTGCTCCCAGGCTGGGTAGGAGCTCAAACTTGGATTGGCTAAGGTTATTTTCCGCAAGCTTGATGTTTAATTCTTGCTGTTTTAGCTGAATATTGTTTTCGTAAGCATGTGATATGCACTTGTCCAGAGTCCACTTTTCCTGTGAGAGCATCAAACTCGGGAGCAAAAAGAAAATTAGAAATATACAGATAGCAGGCTTGCGCATATAAGCTGGATTATTTGGTATTTAAATGCATTTGAAATAGCTTGAATATCCTCTTGTACTCATCAGTCCAGGAATCAGGATCGGTAAAACTGTGCCTTTCACGAGGGTAGGAAACCAGTTCCCAGTTATCTTTCCCAAGATCGATAAGGCGTTGTGTGAGACGGATGATATCCTGATAATGTACGTTGTTGTCCATCATTCCGTGGCACATCAGTAAATTTCCTTTTAGTCCTTCGGCAAAATATATTGGGGAGCTTAGGGCATAGGCAATACTGTCTTCAACCGGAGTGTTGAGTATATTGGCAGTATATCCATGATTATAGTGAGCCCAGTCGGTAACTGACCGTAGGCCGGCACCTGCCTTAAATACATCAGGAGCATTAAACATAGCCATTAGCGTAATGAAGCCTCCATAAGAACCCCCATAAAGTCCAATCCTTTCAGGGTCGATATCATAATTATCTACCAGGTATTTAGCACCATCAACCTGGTCGCTAAGATCTTTACCTCCCATGTGCCTGTATATTCCAGTGCGACAGTCTCTTCCGTAACCGGCACTGCCTCTGTAGTCTATGTCGATAACTGTATACCCATTATCGACAAGAATATTGTGGAACATATATTCATGGTAATAAGTCGACCACCATTTGTGGGCATTCTGGAGGTAGCCTGCTCCATGAACAAAGATCACTGCTGCACCGTTTTTAATGCTCTTTTCAGGTTGGTACAATCGTGCATAAAGATCTATACCATCTTCAGCTTCAAAGCTTATGAACTCTGGAACTCTCCATTGATAAGCCTTAAAGTCATCAGAACGAGAATCAGTAATTTTTACTGCTTCTGCTCCTGCCTTATTTTCCTGGATATATAATTCAGGAGGGCAGTTAGCAAATGAAAAGGTTATGGCAAGAGTTTTTTCATCAGGAGACATTTGTACAGAATTGCTGCCGGTCATGCTGGTAATTTGCTCCCTTTGTCCACCTTCAAGAGGCATGCGGTAAAAATGCTTTTCGCCGGGATGGACTTCGTTTGAAGAAAAATACCAGTACTTTTTCGATTTTGATAAGAAGGGGCTGGTCACTTCAAAAGCGCAATCTCTTAATTGCTTTTTTTAACCTGTTTCAACATTAACCCAATAAATATGGCGGTAAGCTGTTTTTTCCGACCCATACCAATACCTTTTATTGTCGGGCATCCATCCTGATCCTCCACCATATCCTACCCAAGCCTCATCCCTTTGACGATCGAGCAATTTTACTCCACCAGTTGATGGATCAAACAGCA
>CAYXQX010000004.1:12487-27569 GCA_964467485.1 uncultured Porphyromonadaceae bacterium
TCATCCCTTTGACGATCGAGCAATTTTACTCCACCAGTTGATGGATCAAACAGCAGTATCCATTTATCTTTATTATCAGAAGCGCTTGCCGTTAAAATACAATGCTTACCGTCAGCCGACCAATCCAGCCCTGAAAAACGCAGTGAACGCTCCTTAGGCTCTTTCCCTTCATAGCGTTCGGGATAGTCTTTTGCATAATCAGGAAGATCATAAATTCCCGGGATACTTGTATTATCTACGTGATAGACACTGTCTTGCTCCAGATCGAAGATTCCAATCTTCATCTCACCAGGCAAATTACCAACTTTCGATCGCGTATCCTGAATTTCAGTATAACCAGAAAGAGTGACAAAAACTGGCATTTTGGTTCCTTCGGATCTCTCACCCCTCTTTGATAAGAAATATATCACATATTTTTCATCAGCACTAAGACTAACATTATAAACCGAATAACCATCCAGATAAATTGGAGCCGGCCCACTCGTTGATCCACCGCCTCTTTGTTGGCCCATTTGAAAACCATAATACATTGAGGGAGAACGTCTGCCTGAGGTTTTTAGCTTGGGGAAGAGTTTAGCCTGATCCTTGTACAGCCACTCATCCTGTTCGTTTCTACTTGCTTTAGCTACGCTTTCTTTTTCTAATTCTTTTTTGTCCTGAAAATTAGTGAGCTGTTTTATCTGGCCGGTTTCACTATCCCACCAGAACAAGTTTCGGTCTATCATAAAACTCACTTTCTTGCCGGAAATAGTAAATTGTGCCGATGATATTCTCTGACTGGTACTGAAAACAGTGAGAGTATCTCCTTTCTTAACATTAACTATTGTGAGATCACCTCCTTTGGTAATCAACTCCATGCTTTCATCGCTATTGAAGTTTTTTCTTAAGGGTAGTGCTTCTTGCATTACTGATCTTTCTACTGGTACAGGGCTTAGATCTTTTATGCTAAGTTGATATGTCGATGCTGATTTTTTATTTTCGGGGTTCCAGTTGAAAAAGACTCTTTTTGAATCAGCAGACCATTGTAGCCTATCAGGACTGTGTCCGATATAATCTTTTGCCATTATCTCTTTAATACTTAATTCTGAGAGATTTTCAACCTGAGCTTGAGTTGGTTGTAACGCGAAGATTAACAGCGAGATACAGAGCGATAGGGTGGTTTTGAGTTTCATTTCATTAGTTTTAGAAGAATTTTCTAAGTTATGAATTTTCAAAACAAGTGGAATGGCAACATGAATTTTGTAAAAACAATAATAAAAGTGTAATTTTAACACTTAAGAATTTTAAATGATGAAATATTACCAAAGTCAGGACAGACAGTTAATTGCTGTGGATTGTATAATATTTGGATTTGATGCCGGAACTTTGAAGGTTTTACTCCTGAAGAGGAATTTTGAACCTGAGAAAGGGAAATGGTCTCTGGCTGGCGGTTTTCTGAAAAAGGATGAGAGCCTTGATGAATGTGCATCGCGGGTTTTACATGAGTTAACAGGTTTGCGTAATGTATACCTTGAGCAATTGGTTTCCTATGGTGCAATTGATCGGGATCCGGGCGAAAGGGTTATTTCCGTTGCATATTTTGCTCTGCTGAATATTCAGGATCATAATATTGATATTAGCAGGGATAACGAGGTTTGCTGGTGTTCACTTACCGAAACGCCTGAGCTGGTTTTTGACCATGGAGATATGGTGGATAAATCTCTAAGAAGGTTAAATAGGAAGGCGAAAATCCGCCCCCTGGGATTTGAATTACTGCCGGATAAATTTTCTTTGCCCCAATTACAATCTTTATATGAATCCATTTATCAGAAAGAACTGGACAAAAGAAATTTCCGGAAGAAAATCCTGTCGATGGATCTTTTGGATAAGCTTCAGGAAAAGGATAAATCGAATTCAAAGAAGGGAGCCTTTCTGTATAGTTTCAATCAGGAGAAATACCATCAGTTAGTATCAGATGGTTTCTATTTCAATCTGGATGTATAAATAATTAATGAAATGAAAACTTATAGAGTAATGAAAAAACTATCTATTAAACCTATCCTGATTTTAGCTTTTGCCATGCTAATTGTTTGTGGATGTAAGCAAAAGACTCTGTCTGATGGTGATTATCCAATCCACCCCGTTAGCTTTAATAAAGTTCATTTAAATGATAATTTCTGGGCTCCCAGAATTGATCTGAACCATGAGCTCACAATTCCTTATGCCTTTAAGCAAAGTGAAGAAACAGGAAGGATAAAAAACTTTGATGTTGCAGCGGGAAAAGAGGGTGGTGGATTCTGCTCAATTTATCCTTTTGATGATTCTGATGTATACAAAATAATTGAGGGTGCTTCTTATTCCCTTCAAAGTAAGCCAGATACTGAGCTTGATGAATACCTGGATGATCTTATTGCTCGTATCGGAGACGCACAGGAGCCGGATGGCTATCTTTATACTAACAGGACGATTATGGGCGACAGTGCACATCCCTGGGCAGGAAGCAGAAGATGGGAACTGGTTAATGAACTCAGTCATGAGCTTTATAATCTGGGCCATATGTATGAAGCAGGTGTGGCTCACTACCAGGCTACCGGCAAAACAAGTTTTCTGGATATATGTACCAAAAGTGCTGATCTCCTGGTTAAGGATTTCGGATGGGGAAAAGAGGAAAACTATCCGGGTCATCAGGAAATTGAAGTCGGTCTCGCGAAGTTGTATCGTGTAACCCACAAGCGGGAGTACCTGGATCTGGCAAAATTCTTTCTTGATGTGAGAGGCCCGGATGGAGATGAGTATAATCAGGCCCATAAAAAAGTTACCGAGCAGGAAGAGGCAGTAGGCCATGCTGTTCGTGCGAATTATATGTATTCGGGGATGGCCGATGTAGCAGCATTAACAGGCGATGAGAAATATCTGACTGCTATTGATAAGATCTGGAATAATGTAGTAAACAAAAAGATATATATCACAGGAGGAGTAGGCTCAACGGGCGCAGGCGAAGCTTATGGCGATAATTACTCACTTCCAAATATGAGTGCCTATAATGAAACTTGTGCAGCGATTGCAAATGTTTTCTGGAATCAGCGGATGTTTTTGCTACATGGAGATGCCAAATACATAAATGTTTTAGAGAGGACTCTTTACAATGGTATGCTGAGCGGTTTGGGTATGAGTGGAGATAGGTTCTTCTATCCTAACCCACTAAAATCCAGAGGCCAACATCAACGAAGTGCCTGGTTTGGGTGCGCTTGCTGCCCCAGTAATCTAACCCGATTTATCCCATCTATACCCGGGTATGTTTATGCAGTTAAAGGGAATGATCTCTTTGTCAATCTTTATATTGGAAACAAAGCTGAAGTGGATGTTGCCGGCAACTTGGTGAAATTGGAACAGGAAACAAAATTTCCATGGGAAGAGGATGTATTATTGACAGTAAATCCTGAAACTTCAGCCAAATTTAAATTGAACATCAGGATACCGGGCTGGACTGACGAAGAGGTTGTTCCTGGTGATCTGTATAGTTTTGTTGACCCAATGTCTGGTAAAGTGGAAATATCAGTTAATGGGGAGACAGTGAATTTTAAGGTAGAGAAAGGTTTTGCCGTTGTTAACCGTAAGTGGAATGCTGGAGATAAGGTGAATCTTACATTCCCAATGGAGATACGCAGAGTAAAGGCCAATGAAAAGGTCGAAGCAGATATAGGACAGGTAGCTATTCAGCGCGGTCCTTTGGTTTATTGTCTTGAATGGCCCGATCAGGAAGGACAGGGAGCTTTGGATTTGATGCTACCTGAAAAACCCGAGTTTGGTTTTCAATTTAATGCAGATCTGCTAAATGGTGTTGGTGTTATAACAACTAATGGATACTCATTAAAAGGTAATCTTGATGGTACTGTAGCTAAAAAAGAAGTCGAAATTACTGCTATACCATACTATTCATGGGCCCACAGAGGTAACGGTGAGATGACTGTATGGATTCCTGAAAAAGAGGAATATGCATCACCAAAACCGTCCCCCACTATTGCTTCTAGTTCAAAAGTTTCTTCTTCTCCCTGTAAAGGATCATTAACAACTGTGAATGATCAGTTAGTTCCTAAAAAGTCATACAGCAAGGAGTTTGGGCATATTCACTGGTGGCCGGCAAAGGCAACTACTGAATGGGTTCAATACGACTTTGCAGAGATTTCAGAAATATCTTCAGTTAAGGTGTTTTGGTTTGACGATGAGGATATTAATGCAGGTTGCCGGGTGCCAAAGTCGTGGAAGCTTATGTATAAAAAGGGCAATGCCTGGAAAGAGGTGTCAACAAAAGGAGAATATGGCACCAAGAAAGACGTATTTAATGAGCTGGTTTTCGACCCTATAAGCACTAAGGCCCTCAAATTGATTATCGCTCAGCCAGATGACTGGTCAACAGGGGTACAAGAGTGGATAGTTAATTAATCTTAAATAGTAATTTCCGGAAGAGTTTTTGTCTATTTTTGAATAAAGACAAAAACTCTCGATTATGAAATTTAAGAACTCATTGATTATAGCCTTGTTGCTATTCGCTGGTTCTCATATGCTTAATGCACAAAAGATTGGTTTTCCAGATGAACTTTTAACCAAGGCTGAGCTTACTCTTTATCAGGAAACATCCTTAAGTGCTGAGGTAAGTACTTTTATTCATTTCCTTACTGATAATTGTTCATTTGCCAGGCTAGAGAATATCGGTACAACAAAAGAGGGCAGGCCTCTGGAGATTGTAATATTGTCGGATCCTATGGTAGCCGATGCCAAAGAGGCTAAAGCTACAGGTAAGCCAATAACCTATATACAAGGGAATATTCATGCTGGTGAGGTTGAAGGGAAAGAAACATGTTTGAAGATTATGAGGGATATTGCTTTTGGCACTCGTAAAGATCTTCTTGATGATCAGATAATTATTTTTTGTCCCAATTATAATCCTGATGGAAACGACCAATTGGGAGATAATCGCAGATCGCAGGAGGGAAGCCCCCTACTCACAGGAGTAAGACAATCCGGTGAGGGCTATGATCTTAATAGGGAGGGCATGAAAGCAGAGGCTATTGAAATAAAGGCTCTACTGAAGAATGTGATTATTCCCTGGGACCCTATGCTATTTGTCGATCTACATACTGATAACGGATCATGGCATGGTTATGCAGTTAGTTATGCGCCGGCTTATCAATCTGTGGGACATCCGGAACCCAACAAATATTTAGGCGAAGAATTATTCCCTTATGTGACCAAGAAAGTTAGAGATCGTTCTGGCATTCAGGTGTTCTGGCATGGATATCTAAGAATGCGGGAAGGTCAGCAATCAAGCTTTACTGCATATAGTCATCTCCCTAGATATATGGTCAATTACATGGGCTTGAGGAACAGAATGGCAATTCTTAGCGAAACATTTGCCCATGACTGTTTTGAAAAAAGAGTCTTATCAAATTACCTCTTGATCACCAGCATCCTTGAATATACTAACCAGCATGGATATGAAATGTTGGATATTGTAAATAAAGCAGATGCTCAAACAATCAAAGAAGTAAAAGATAAGGCGGGCATTATTGAAAAGGGAGTTAGCTATGTTCTAAGTCAGGAGGGTAATGAAATAGACATGTTAATCCGGGAAACAATTGTGGAAGGAGAGGGTAGAGGAAGAAAAATTCATGGTACCGGCAAATTATTGTGGACCCATGATGTACTCCACAGGAAAAAGTTTGATGCAACAATCAGTAGTAAAGTACCAAGGGGCTATGTTTTTTCTGCAGAACTTACGGGTGTAATAGCTAAACTCAAGCAGCATGGTATCCAGCTGATTGAACTTGACAAAAAAGTGAAGATAGAAGGAGAAGAGTTTCACATCAGCAAATTCATACAGAGTGAAAGGGAATCCTATGGCGGTCACAAAACAGTAAAGCTTGAAGGAGAGTTTAAATCAGGAAAGAAGACCTATCCTAAGGGCAGTATTTATGTTGATATGGCGCAACCACTTGCAGGATTAATCTTTTATTTATTAGAGCCACAAGCTGATGATGGACTGGTTTTCTGGAATTATTTTGATGATTTCCTGATGAAAAATAATGTGGAGAAAGGAAAATTAAACTACCCTGTTTTCAAGATATTCAAGACATTAGACTAATAATTATTCCAGTATTCCTTAAATTTGATGTGTGAACATCAAAATGTATTGGACCTAAATACTTTAAGCATGAAAAAATTCGCAGGATTCTTTTTGGCAGGAATAGTATTATTAGCCGGGACAATGTTTTTTATTAAAGGACAAGATGCATCTTCTGAAGATCAGGATTTTGATAAGCGTTTAAAGCCAACCGAGTGGTTTATGAAGCAAAGAGTTTATCCAAATGAAACCATTAATCCTGATGTTTATGAGGAAGTGCGACGGCAGGCGATTTCTCAAAGAACGGAGTCGGTAAGATATAAATCAGGACAGGAAGATTGGGAATTGGTGGGTCCTTTCAATGTTGGTGGTCGAATCACCGATGTGGAAATGCACCACACAGATACGGAGACTATTTTTGTTGCTGCTGCATCAGGGGGTATATTCAAGTCTCCTGATAAGGGAAAAACCTGGGCCCAGATTTTTGAAAATAATTATACCCAGTCGATTGGTGATATAGCCATCGCTAAATCTGATAAGAATGTAATGTATGTAGGAACCGGTGAACCTAATATTGGCCAGGGCTCCCTTACCTATGATGGCTACGGTGTATTTAAGTCAACTGATGCCGGTGCAAACTGGAGCCCTTCGGGACTGGAGAATGCTGGTGGTATTGGTCGTGTAGAAGTGGATCCGGGTAATGCAAACAGGGTTTTTGTGGCTGCATCAGGAAATGTATTTACTAAAAATCCTGATAGAGGTGTTTACCGTACTCTGGATGGTGGTGAGACTTGGGAAAACGTGCTTTTTATTTCAGATTCAACAGGCTGCATAGACCTTTGTATAAACCCGGCTAATACAAATATCATTTATGCTGCATTTTGGGAAAGAGTGAGATATGCCGACAGGAGAACATATGGTGGGCCTGAAACAGGTATATGGAGAACGGTAGATGGTGGTGATAACTGGACACAATTAACATCTGGGTTGCCAAGTGGACCAATGGGGAGGATAGGGATAGATATTTCACAATCAGAACCTAATGTACTGTATGCTTCATATGCTAAAACAGATGGAACTTTTGATGATGTTTATAAAACTGTGGATGGCGGGGATAGTTGGACCGACTTAAATTCAAACCTTGGTGCATCGGCTTACAGCTGGTGGTTTAGTAAGGTAAATATTCATCCCAACGACTCGCGAATATTATGGATATCGGATTTTTATATGTACCGATCAACCAATGGAGGAGCAAGTTTTGACAGGATAAACGGTATCCATGTTGATCAACATGGAGTATATGCTCATCCGGCAGAAGAACAATTTGTGGTTATTGGTAATGACGGTGGTGTGTATATCTCGGAGGATGGAACCAACAATAATACCTTTGTTACTAAACTCCCCATCACGCAATTCTATACTTGTGAAGTGGACTTCAGATACCCGGAACGCCGATATGGCGGAACCCAGGATAATGGAACTGTAAGAACCCTGACCGGTAGTGGTGAAGATTGGCACAATATATACGGAGGAGATGGATTTGTTGTGAAAGTTGACCCAACCGACTCAAGATATATTTACGCATCTTCACAAAGAGGAGGATTCGGCCGATCAGTTAATAGTGGCGTAAACTTTTCAGGTGCCAAGCCTGCCAGTGGTGACAGATACAACTGGAAAACGCCCTACATTCTTGATCCTACTGATCCATCTACTCTTTATATGGGCTCCTACCGGGTGTACAAGTCTACTAACAGAGCTAATTCATGGACAAGAATATCCAATGATCTAACTAATGGTGACCAGCAGCCTTGGAATTATGGTACTATTTCAACATTAGCTGCATCAAAAGTTAATCCTGATATTCTATTTGCTGGTACCGATGATGGTAATGTGTGGGTGACAACTAATCAGGGCGCTAATAAAGAGTGGACAAAGGTGTCGGATAAGCTTCCGTTGCGATGGGTGACTTGTGTTGCTACTGATCCATTTGATGAAAATATTGCCTATGTAACTTTCAGTGGATTAAGGTATCATGATTATATGCCTCATGTTTTTAAAACTACCGACCTCGGTCAGACCTGGATGGATATATCTTCTAACCTCCCTGATTTGCCGGTAAACACTATGATTGTTGATCCCGACAATAAAGGGACTTTTTACCTGGCTACCGATAATGGGGTTTATGTAAGCTACAATACTGGTGATTCATGGGAGGTACTGGGAAATGGGATGCCTACAGTACCTGTACTAGATATTAATCTGCATACTCCTACAAGGACATTACTAGCCGCAACTTTCGGACGTTCACAATGGAAAATTCCGGTTAAGGCATCGGCTGGTGTTGATGTCCCTGTTGATGGAGATCCGGGAATAAACGTATATCCTAATCCTTCACTCCAGGAAGTAACAATCGATGTTGTTCTCACCGAGGCGGAGGAAGGAACACTATACATATTTGACTTGACCGGTAGGGTGGTTCTTTCACTTCACAACGGAATGATTCCTAAAGGTGAGTCACGTTTTACCTGGAATGGTGGTAATGCTTCCGGCGACCGTATTGCCGGTATTTATATTGCACGCCTGGTAACCGACTCTAAAGTTTTCGCCAGCAAAATACAGATTCAATAAGCTTCGTAAGCTTTTATGAATTATCTGAAGGAGTATCTGAATTATTTCAGATGCTCCTCCAGGTAGTTATAGTATTGTGTTTGAAGTAGTATATAGCTGGTTAAATCATAGGCTACACTGTGTGCTCCGGGAGGATAAATTTTAAGATCGAAATCTTTTCCTGCATCTGTCAGAGCTCTTACTAACTGGAAAGTATTCTGGGGATGAACATTTTCATCCATCAGTGAATGAACAAGCAGCATATGGCCTTCTAAATTCTTTGCATAAGTTAGTACAGAGCTTTTTTCATATCCATCCAGGTTTTCGTCTAGCAAGCCCATATAACTTTCAGTGAGGATACAATCATAAAGTCTTTGGTCTGTTACCGGAGCAGTCACAATTGCAACTTCAAACACTCCGGGATGTGCCAGCATTGTATAGCTCGACATATATCCCCCATAGCTATGTCCCTGAATTGCCATTTTTTCACCATCAACCCAAGGCTTGGAGGCAAAATAATTGGCAGTTGCCACAAAATCGTAACCCTCCCATGTTCCGAGTTGTTCATGAACTATTTTTTCAAATCTTTCGCCATATCCACCATTGCCACGGTTGTTGACATTCACTATTACATACCCTTGCTGAGCCAGGTATTGATGAAAACCATTGGTTTCAAAAGCGTTATATACTCCTTGTGAGCCAGGACCGCCATAAATACTCAATACCATTGGATAAGCTTTATTCTCATCAAAATCCATAGGCTTAATCATATAGCCATCCAGATTTTGTCCATCAGGAGTAGTAAAACTGAATAGCTCCCTTGGAGCATAGAAATGGTTTTCAATAAATTGACTAACTCCTGTGTTATCAGCAATTTTCTTCAGCATTTTACCCTTTGATCTCCACATTTCAACCTGGGAAGGAGTTTTTGTATTCGAGTAAACATCAAGATAGTAAGAGCCATTGGGTGATACGTTCAGCTTGTGTTTCCCTGTTTCCTGAGTTAGCCTTTTTTTCTTTTTACCATCAAAGTTGATACTATATAAGTGCCTTTCCAGAGGAGATACTTCTGTGGAAACGTAATATAGTTTTTCCTTTTTTGTATCTATGGCATCTATCCCCACCACTTCCCACTCACCTTTTGTAATCTGATTAATCAAATTACCTGAATAGTCGTAGTGGTAGATGTGAGACCATCCATCAACCTCAGATACCCAGAAAAAGGAATTCATGTCTTCGGGGAAATAGAAATGATGCATTCTGTTGCTGAAGAAATCATAAGCATCAATCCAGGCTTTTGATTTTTCCTCCAGTATGATTTCCTTCTCCCCGTTAGAAGTATTACACATGTATAATTGCAATATGTCATGAGACCGGTTCATGTACACTACAGCAAGTTTCTCAGGTTCGGATGTCCAATAAATTCTTGGGATATATCCATCATTAAGGGGGATATCCAGCCATTTATTGTTTTTTTGTGCAATATCAATCACCCCGATTTTAACCTTTGGATTAGGGTCGCCAACCTTAGGATAGGGAATTTCCATATACTCCGGATGTTTACCTGAGAAATCAGTCAATTGATAAAGAGGGACTTCCCTCTCATCCGATTGCCAAAATGCAATGTGCTTGCTATCGGGTGACCATGACCAGGCTTGCACCATTCCAAACTCTTCCTCATAAGCCCATCCGAAGCGACCATTATAGAAATGATCTTCGGCATCGTCTGTTAGCTGAGTATATTCGCGCTTGGCGAAATCGAAGACAAACAGGTTGCCATCTTTCCCATACCCAAGCTTACTGCCATCGGGTGATACTTCAGCGGTGAAGGCTGATTCGACAACAAGCTTAAGGCTTTTATCATCAATGGAATAGAAATAGTAATCAGAGTTTCCTGAATATCGCCAAACTGGTCGGAAATTTGTTTGGAACAAAATATATTTAAAATCCTTTGTCCACTGAAATTCACGGTAGGAAAAGGCCTGGTCTGTTCCAGGGATAGTCATGTTTTCTCCACTGAATACCATTATTTCCTTATCAGATTTCATGTCGTGAGTCCAGATTTCTTGTGCTTGATTGTTTGTTTTGGTAAAGGAGTATTTGTCACCATTTTCTATCCAGGTGAGGTTAGCCGGAGCTCCCTGTCCTCCAAGCTGACCGGCGGAGAATATTGCTTCGCGGATAGATTGGTATTGAGCCTTCTGCCCAAAAGAATTATTCGTAATAATAATTGCCAGAGTAAAGAATAATACTCTATTCACTATTGTCTTCATAATAATACTTTTTTGTTTTGTAATTATTTTACCGCGAGAAACTGATCTATTGCAGTTTTGGCTTCTTCAATATTCGAATATACAACAATTTGCAAATCAGGACAGCCTGATATCAGGGCAGATAGATTCTGATTTCTTTTAAGTTGGGATAAGCACAGGATTCTTTTGCCCAGATCAACTGCTCTTGCGATTTCATAACCCACACCAAGACTCGGAATACTCACTTCAGCGACGATAATATCGGCTTCATCCAGGTATTTCATATCTCTAATATAAATTTCCCGGCTGCTTAAATTATGGTCAGTTAATAAGTCTTTTTCTCCAACATGAGCTGTTAGAACTGTACCAAAGGACTGCAGGTATTTTATAAGATCAGCATATAATTCTTGATCTGATCTTCCTCCTCTTATCGAACCACAAAAATATATACTGACAGCCGTATTATCCATGCTGTTCTTTGTAGCGTTCAATTTTCTGCATGATCATTGGTTCAGCATCATTATACATGTCCCGAATAAATTCATCATGGAAATTGTAAGTCCTTTCCTCGAAGGGCATGCTATCAATTCTTTCGAACAACATTCCCTTGGCTTTTTCAATATCTTTTCCATAAATATGGAAAGAGTCGGCTTGCCAGTTCAATCGTCCTAGTTTAACCTCTTTGCCTGCAATCTCGCTTATTTTGTCGGCTATAACCTCACGATTAAATTGAATAAATCCGAACATATTCATGAAGTTGGCACCCCAGGCGTCATTGCTTCTGAACCTTATGTTGCTGTTTAGCCAGTACACACCCTTCTCGTCTTCAAGAATCCTGTACCAGCAACTTTGGAGGCATGGAGGATCATATACATCCAGGTCGTGATTAGGCATCCAGGTTATCATCTGTGCCTGTCTCGTAAAAGGTTGTTCAGCGAGTTTATTTATAACGTGTTGGATCTGGTCAACGCTAAATCCAACATCTTGTGAGCTGCTTTTATCATTGAGGTCACCTAGTTCTTTCCATGAGCCGTAGTTTGCCAATCTGCCATGATATGTATATTCCCAGCGGGTGTCATCAGGGTCATTCATGTTTTTCACCCAACTATCTTTGAAACCTTTTAATTCCAAAACATATTCCTTCAGGTCATCTATTCCACCCGGAAATGCTTTATGAATCATAGGATCTGTTTCTGGCTCCAGGATGGTTATGTTCATTGTACAGTCAATACTCTCAGGATCGCCAGGCTTATCGTACTGGGTTTTGAACCTGACGCCTTCATTGTAAAGACGGATTAAGGCTGATTCATAGGCTTTTGCAGCACTTATTTCTTCGACGCAAATAACGGGTATATTCATTTCTCCTGATTTTTTTATCAAGCCCCTAATCTAATTATTCGATGTCGAATAAAAAAACAAACCCCTCCCTTCAACAAGGGAGGGGTTTGGGGTGGGTAATAGTAATTGCTACTTAACAACCATCCTCTTAGTGTCAACAAAGTTCCCAGCCTTTAGTGTATAAAAATATACACCAGACTCAAGGTTTTCTGTGTTAATGCTTAAGCTATGCTTTCCTTGAGGTTTCTTGCCCTCATTGAAATTCAGTACTGTGCGGCCAGTTAAATCCTTAACTTCAATATTTACATCAGACGAATTGGCCAGCTCATAAACTATTTCAGTTAAGCCTTTAACAGGGTTAGGATAATTTTGCTCTAAGCTGCTTAAGGCAGTTGAAAGATCAATCCCATCAATAATATTATTGCTATCATTGAGGTTCAATCGAATCATTAGATTTTGTTCGGTAAGAAACTCTTCAGTATTCCAACCATCAGCAGAAAAAGCTACAGAAACCGGATCATTAATTGGTACCGTTTTGTCAGCTGCCATGGCAAGTCCATTATTACGGTTTGTCAATAAATCGTTATGATAATTCCAGTAAGTAATACCGGCATAAACCATGTCTCCTGCTTGAAGGAATTCTGATTCCCCATCTTTTTCCAGGGATAAGGTAACCCAGGTATTGAACATGGAAGAATCCAAACTAACAGTATTGGATATTAGAATTTGGTAAGGATCATCCTCAGAATCTGCTGCTGGTTCGAACCATAAAGACATTGCAAAATCAATTAAGCCATCAGCCAGGCCACCGGTAATATATACAGAAACACTATTTGCTTCACATTCGGCATATATTGGAAACTTAACACCCACAAAATGATCAAGTAAAGTGCCGTCGTCGGTTGAATCAGCATAGTTTTCATAACTATATGACCACTTAAGTTCTGGTGTGTCATCGGCTCTTGAATAGATGCTGTCTGTAACATTCATAAAGAACTCCTTTTTTGTGTCAAGAGGTGTTTGTTCTTCCTGTTCAGCTTGGAATTCATACTTTATCTTGTAATGGCCATATTCCAGGGGAGGAGTATAGGATTGCTCAATTGTAACCGTATCAACAAGGGATACCCAACTTTCAAATGCTTCGCTTTGGGCAGACCAAACGCTTGAATTGTTGCGTGATATATCGATCAATAACTGTGTATTATATTGATCGAATTCACCCATATTCAGGACGCTGGCTTCAAAACCCGAAATAGATCCGGATAGTTGAGAAAGAGGCCAGTTGGCTGTAAATGTTTCAACGCTTGCTTCATCTCCATCGTCCCATTCTACATTGAAGTGCTTCAATTGTAAATCATTGTCCCATGCTTCTGCCAGCTGGAAATCATCAATCAACCAAAAATAGTCATCTGTTCCTCTCCAAATAAATTTTATTATTATCTCTGATGCACCTGCGGCTAACTCACTAATGTTTTCTTCAAAAATAGCAGCTTGTCCCGGAGCCACATCATTTGGTCGATTTTTATGGCCACAGCCAAAGCTGACATCAAAATTTGCCCAGTGAACTCCGGCATCACGGGAAATCGCCATTATCATCTCCCATCCACCTGAGTAGCACATAAAGGAGGTTTCATATCTGACTATTACGGAGGTTTTGTCAGAGCAATCGAAAGTTGGAAATACAACGCTGTTATCAACCCCTATGGTTGGGTCTAAATAGTTGTTGTACCTATCAAGGAATAGGGCCAGATGACCGTCTTCCTTTGAGGTAGATTGAAATGGAGGTTCCTCTACCCATTGAGAAATCATAGTGTCATTGGCTAACCAATGCCAGTTGTACCCATTATCAGTAGGGTCTTCCATATAGAATCCTTCCGGGGCTGTCCAGCCCTTAGGATCATCAGGATTCCCCCAGTCGAAGGTAGTAAAGAAGAACACTTCCCCTGATCCTTTCAGATTGGGATTGTTTGATTGTTGTGATTGCGCAAAAAATGTAAAAGAAAAAAGAAACGCAAACATTAGAGTAGTAAATTTTTTCATAGTTAGAATTTAGTTTGGTTATGCTAGTATCAAATTTATAAAAAAATTACATCTATTTGTTAAAAAAAAAGGCTGTCTTTTTGAAAGACAGCCTTTTAAGTGTAATAATGGTATTTTTATTCAGAAACAATCATACGTTTTGTGTCAACAAAATTCCCGGCTTTGAGTGTGTAGAAATATACACCAGCCTCAAGGCTTTCAGTATTAACCTGCATGCTGTGTCTTCCGGCGGGCATATTACCTTCATTGAACTGAAGAATAGTACGGCCTGTCATGTCAGTAACTTCAATGATTACGTCTGATGAGTTTGCCAATTCATAAACTATCTCAGTTGAACCCGTAACAGGGTTTGGATAGTTTTGCTCAAGGCTGCTCATAGAAGTGTTCAAATCAACACCATCTGTTGCATTTGAATGGTCGTTAAGTAACATTCGAACCATTAAGATACTACCTGCTGTGATTCCTTGTCCGAAATCAGTATCAATATTACCTCTAACGATAGAAGAAGGATCATTTATTTTTACACTTCTGTCAGCACCAATGGCGAAGTTTAGTAATCTCTTATAAGGGATATTCTCAGTATGCCAGTTCCAATATTCTACACCAACGTAGTATGTGTCGCCTGCATAAAGGAATTCTGATTCACCATCTTTTTCTAAAGGAAGCGTAACCCAGGTATTATGCATTGAAGAATCGAGAGTAACAATTTCAGAAACTAACCATTCAACAGGAGTGTCATCTTCTT
>CAYXQX010000005.1:0-26929 GCA_964467485.1 uncultured Porphyromonadaceae bacterium
CTCTAATATTTGGGTTTGGTCCTTCTCAATCTCAAAGTCCAAATCAGGATAATTTTTTCTGTAGTCCGATAACAGGCCATCCAGCTCAATCTTCAAATCTTCCATCCTGGCATCCGACTGCTTGATGATCGCCAAGCACAATCCTTCTTTTGAACGGTTTTGGAATAGACCCTGTCTCGACTGGGCTCGTAATTCAAATTCAGCAACATCTTTAAGTTGCATTAAACGGTCACCTTTACGAATATAAATATTCTCAACATCCTCCTTATTCTTCAGATAGTTAGAGAACTTGATATTAAATTGATAATAACCCTCCCTAACCATTAGATTACCAATATTTACATTATTCTCAGACAATGATGAAAGGATATCTTTATCTGAGAGATCCAGGCTCCTTAATTTCTCATAATCAGGATAAATTGCAAGTTCAGGCATACTAATTCCCGTCATATCCACCATCGCCACTTCTGGGAGCTGCTCAATCCGGCGAAGTATTACTGAACGGACGAATTCGCTCAACTCCAAGGATTTTTGAGGATCATCCCAATCTGCCTGTCTGGTAACCATCAGGTTGAATACCGGAATATCTGATGCTGAAGATTTAATAACCCTGGGCCTGTCCAAATCACGAGGCATGGAGTTCATTGCATCGTCAATCTTCTCGTTAGATTCGATGTAGGCATAATTGATATCAGTACCGTAGTTGAACCTTAATCGAATTATTGCACTTCCATCATGGGTCTGACTTTCAACATCTTTCAAATGCCCCACGTTTAACAACTGTTGTCGGATTGGCCTGACAATAGAATTCTCCATTTCCCTAACCGGAGAATTAGGATATGATATCTGAATTGTAATTTCAGGAATATCAATATTTGGCATCAGTGAAACAGGGATATTCAAGGATGTGATAATTCCCAGGAAAATAATGGCCAGAAAGGTCATTATCACCGCGACAGGTCTATTGATCAGGAATTTAACCATATCTCTATTCCTTTTTCAAAAGTTCAAAATCAATCCTTGCATGATGGGCCAGATTGATGTTCCCAATAGTTATAACAGTATCGCCCGGCAATAATAGCCCTTCAAGTATGCTATAACTTTGAGAATTCTCAAGATCGGTAAATATATACTTCCAGTTGGCTAATGTATCGTTTAAGACAGTAAAAACAGCCTGACGATTATTACGAAGAACAACAGCCTCCTTAGGAACAATAAGGCAATCAGGGATTTTATCACGAATAAAAACCTTAACATTCATTCCATCCACAAGTTTTCTGTCTTCATTAGTTACCACGGCTTTAATTGCCACCATGCCGTGCTCATCAATAAGTGGATTGATTTCAACAATCCTTCCCTTATAATAAACTGAATCCATAAAGAATGGCTTCAGTGTTACTTCTTGTCCCATCGAAATCCTGCTGATTTCTGACTCCATTACCGGGAAAACAACTTCAAAATGGGAATCATCCATCAGGATGCAGAATGGTTCTCCGCTCTTAGGCGAGTTGTTTGGTTTGGTGTCAAGGTTGGCAATTATACCTGAGAAGGGAGCAAGCAATCGTGTGTAATTATATCTCATTTCAGCCTGCTGTGTAGACAATTCGGCTTCATTATAACCTGTCACCATATTAAAACGTTTTAACGCTTCCTCAGAAACATCTTCCGGATTCCTTGCTCCAACCTTATGTCCTACTATCTCTCCAAGCCGATCAATCCGGGCCCTCTCCATTCTCAACTTTGCCTGCTGCAGATCCAGCTTCTCCATACTATTCTCCATTTCAGCTATCAAAGCTCCCTTTTCTACTCTCTGTCCATTCTTAAAAAAGATCTTGCTTACCACCCCATTTGTTTTGAAGTTTAAAGAAGCCGTTTCTGATGAAACAACATTCCCATTACTAACAAGTTCTAAAGGAAAATCGCCAAAAACACTTATTACCCCATATACTTTTAGAGGTTCAGATTTGGCATCAATCTCTCCCAGCTTGTTCCCATAGGGGCTCTCCTCTTTATTTTTACAAGTCGCTAAACAAAGTCCAAGCAACACCAAGAACATCCATACAACAGGCTTTTTCATTTATTTTGTTTTATAGGTTTTAAAGATAAAAAGGCTGGTAAGAAAACAAAGATGGCCGCAATAGAGAATAATAAGCCACCCATTGTACCTGCCGCCAGGGAAAACCAGAAGGCGTCATCCTCACCTCCGGCAATAAAGGGAATAAGTCCAAAAACAGTTGATAATACTGTGAGAAAAATTGGAATAATCTTGCCATTGAAAGCTTTCAGGAATATCCTGACAGGCAATATTTTTCCCTTCAGTCGTTTATTGTAATTATTAAAATCATTCAGGATATACAATGCAGCATTAACAACTATTCCACTCAGTAACAGGAAGGCTGCAAAGCCACCCTGATCGAAAGAAAAATCGAAGAGATAGAATGTAAGAAAAACACCTACATATGAAACAGGTATTATAAGCACTACTGCCAGAGGCTGTTTCAGACTCTCAAGCAGAATTGCGCAAATCATATAAATAATGGCAATAACCATCAGAATTAGGAGAAACTGCTTATTTGCTTCCCTTTGCCAATACCTGTATTCCGATTGCTTGATTGTGTATCCGATTGGAAGCTGGTCGGACATTTCCCTGATAATCCTGTCCCTCGTAATCCGCGCCAGTTTGTAATTACCAATAAAATCGTACTCAACAATAAGTCGGTATTGCTGGTTCTCCTTACATATATTTTTGTTTAGTTCCTGTTTTTTTCTTTCACCCAGATCATCTAAACGCACCATTGCATTACCTACCGTAACAGGCGTGTTACCCATCATCCAAATATCGAAATTATCAGATTGAATAGATCGTAAACTAATTTGCTCATACTCCCCATCAATAAAAACAGGACTCCCACCACCCTGATTAATTGAATATCCCTCAAGGTTATTATATACCTGCATTGCATTTAACTTCCTGGCCTGCAGTTTCTGTGGATCAAGACTAATACCAAATTCATAAACAGGATCCCTCCAATAGGTATCCTGACTGATAATCGATGATTTTTCAACCCTATCATGAGCCAGAACCCTATCCCTAACAGTTATGGCATGCCCCATCAAATCTTCATAATTATAACCGTACAGAACTATCTTACTGGAACCGAGACGCTCAGTTAAAGAGTTACTAAAATACTGCCCCAAACCCTGTACATTCCAATCTGCACCTGTAAGATTGTTAGAAAGATCCTGTATTTGATTAAGTAGAATAAAGGGGAAAGCACCTAATTCATAATCTGGCTTAAAATTCACCATTATACGCCCACTACGAGCATTATTGACTCTTGTTACAAATTGATCAATCTGGTCATAACCTTTGAGATAATATTCCACCTCAATCATCAGGTCATTCATCTGCTGTAAAGTTGAACCCTGAGGCAGAGTAGCCGAAACGCTTATTTGGGTTCTCTGCGGAAATCGATATCTATATCTATCGCGAAAATTTTGACTAAAAAGCCGCAAAGTACCTCCTAAGGCCTTATCAACAACAGGCTTGATCTTTTGCACATAAGTATCTGAGGCGAAGGTCTTTTGAAACACTTTATGATACCATTCATCCCCTTCCATTCTGGTTGGAATTTTGAAGGTAGGTAAACCAAAAAGTAATATTGCCATCAGGATAAAAGCCCATCTGTATCTTTGTGAAAAGCCAATCATCCTGCCATAGGCAAATGAAAATTTTACAACTTTCCGTCTCCGCCTTGTCGTTTTTTGACCCTTCCTACCCTTCAATGGGATCTTTTCCAATAGGGCTGGCACCAAAAACAAAGCGACCATCAACGAAACAAAAAGATTTATTATCAATACCATCGAGAAATCTTTCAATTGAAGTCTGGTTGTCTCGCCAAAAAACCTGATTACGGAAAGAGCCCCTATGGTGGTTAGAGTAGCGGTCATGATTGCCAGAAACACCTTGCGATTACCCTTGGTGCGTATATGGTCAACCATAACAATGGTATTATCAATTATCAAGCCCAGTGATACAGTTATTCCTGCAAGTGAATACAGATTAATCTCAACTCCAAGCACATAATAGAGAATAAATGCCGAACATAAATTAGCCAGAAGGCTAATGAATATTATTAACAAATACCTAAACTGGCGACTTATAAGAAATACAAAAAGAAGAAGAATCGTAAATGAGAAAAAAGTACGATAATATATCTTATTCAAATCCTTTTTGATCAACTCTGTTGAATCACTACTAAGAAGAAGGAGATACCCCGGTGGGAAATCCTCAGACAAAACTGCAAGTTCCTTTTTGATATCAGAAGCCACGTTTAGACTGTTGGAACCTTTTTCAGCAGTAAATACTACATTGATAGTATTATTTCCATTGATTCGATAATAGCTCCGAGGTTCCTTTTCCTTATGAATCACCCGGCATAAGTCATTAATCCTAACTATCCGCCCCTCGACACTGCCAACCGGTATTTGCAACCAGCTGCTATCTGCAAGCGAGACAGATCTCAGAACGATGCCTTTGGGTGTCAAATCCTCCAAACCACCACTCCTGTCCCAACCCATTCCAACAACTTCCTCCCTGAAATAATCCTGAAGTGAACTTGAAATATCTCTCCTATTTAACCCAAGAACATTTAATTGCTCCTGATCGTAGATCAATTCCCATTCCATATCGGTAGCACCATAAACCCTTATCCTATACAAACCTTCGATATGTGAAAGCTTTGGTGACAATACATCCTCAACATACTGCTGTATTAGCCGTGGACTGGATGGAGCATTCAGTGTATACGTTAGCAGCGTTTTCTCATCGCTTTCAGTTTTGTATTGAGAGATTCTGGGATAACGGACTGCATCGGGCAGCTTGGGGAAAATTTCTCTCACCTTTGAAGCAACCTCAAACCTCATGGCATCCATATCTGCCTTCTTGTCAAATTCGAGGGTAATACTTCCACTGCCTTGACGAGATGTGGATTCTACAGATTTTATTCCGATAATAGTGTTAAACAAACCCTCCAGTGGAGCGGTAACATTTTGCTCAACAAGCCTGGGAGAAGCATTTGACCAACTGTAAGAAACTGTTAGAGACGGCATTGATCTACTAGGATGCATTCTGATGGACAACCTAGGTAGAAAAGCCAAGCCCAAGATCATCAGTAGAATAAACACAACGATCACAGAAAATGCACTCGTACGGACTTTATCAGTCATGCTTGGTTAGCTTAGGCATTGGTTTTAGGGGACAAAACCGTAATAAATATAGTTATAAAACGTGAATTAACAAGCATTATTGCTAAAATTAGAATTAGTATTTTTGCGATCTGGAAGTTCGCGTAAAATGAATCAATTCAATAATCTATTGGCTGTTGGAGCAACGAACAGAAACCTTGGAAAAACTGAGTTTATCTGCCGTCTTTTACAAAGGTTTATTGAGCATGAAATCATAGCAATCAAGATAAAAAGCATCTATCCTGATGATAAAAAATTCCATGGCAAAGATCTGGACCCGGATACTAATTATCTGATACGAAAGGAAAACCCTGTATTTGGCCTGGACGACTCCAAGAGATTCCTTTCTGCGGGAGCAAAATCGGTATATTATATAAAAAGCAAGATTGAGCACCTGGGCGTGGCAATTCGAGAAGTGATATCTGAATATTCCGCCTCCCAACTATTTATCGCTGAGTCTAATTCAGTGATGCAATATTTTACTCCGGGTGGGTTTTTAATGATCAAAGGGCCGAATCCTGATGATTACAAACCTAGCTCTCTGAAGTTTATGGATCAGTCGGATATGATTATCTATTCCAACGGTAAGGTTTTTGATATAATGCCGGAAAAAGTTAACATCAGGATAAATAATAATACCTGGGAGATTTAAGAAAACCAGCTAAGGTATTATCACAACAGTACACTATTCTTTTTTCTATTCCTGAACCTTGATAGCAATATTAACTTCTCCGTCAGCTGAATCAATTAGGCTGATCACATAGAATATTCCTTTTTCTCCGCTTTGCAATTGGAAAACATAAACATCTCCAACTGTCAAATCGGTGGCCTTTGTGTCTGCAAGGGTTTCATCAAAATTCTCGATTATGAAACCATCGTGAAACATCATATAAAACACTTCAGGGGTAATATCAACTTTCTGGAAAAGCGTTGTATTTCTTACCTGCCATTGGCTGGGAGCCTGGAGACCTGAGAAAACATCCTCTCCAATCTCAGCTCCCGGTGAAGAAACAGTTCCTTTGTCGGTTTCACTGTAGTAAAACAAGAAATCAATAACAGAGGAATTCTGATATGCCCCATCAAGGTTATAATATGTTGCATTAATAATGGACATAAAACCCGGACGGTTAATATTAGATTGTGCGCCCAGATAAATACTATCATAATATTTTATTGCTGAATACACTGAATTAGGATCCTTGGTAAGAGTGAGACTAATAGTATTGGAATTGCCTCCCTCGTCAGTAATTTTAAAATCCCATACCTCAGTCTCCGGCAGACCTTTAACAATTGTTATACTAAATTGCCCTGCATCCATATCAATCTGATAATCACCAGCAAGCTGATCATTCACCATCATCTCAACCTGGTTCACCTTGTGTTTACCGTTCCATGTGATATCCAACATCACCTTCACCGTATCCCCAATCTCAAGAATAGTATCATTAGCCAGATAACCAGGCTCTATGGCAAAACTTAAAACGGGTTCCATTTTTTCTTTATCACAAGAAAGAAATCCTAGAAATAATAATGCTATTACAATTCCAAATGATGCTGTTCTGGTAGATTTCATGATATAAATCAAATTAACGTTAGTACTTATTTTTGCCTTGATTGCAATACAAATTCTATGCCTTATAATACCTATTGTTATGAGCCTATTTTACGGATATATTCCTTATCCGCTATTTTCCAGTAACTTCCAGATTTTTTCAGATTTCTTTCAGCAATCAGAAATGTTTTTCCGTTTATCAAGACTGATCTTATCCAATCTGTAAGATCAATCATTTCCTTAGAATCTAAAACTTTCCCTTCCTTACTTATTATCTCATCCACTTGGGTGCCATTCTTTAACTCCTCAACAGTCATTGTTCCCCTAAGGTCTTTCAATTGTTTACCCGACTGCCAGATAAAACGACCATCATTACCAGTTTTTCTTAATCCCACCGCAGCCATAGCACCGATAATACCTCCATGATTTCCAATTACTCCCTCAAGCAATATTTCACAATTTTTTGAAATGCTCAAAGCCTCTTCCATGGTAAGGATTTCTCTTTTCGCCCTACGCCCCCACTCCTCCACTTCCTCGGGAACCGAACTTTCGGAAATAACACAAAAACCAGTATTACTTCCGGAGAGTCCTTCCCTCTTAAGAAAATTACGACAAAAACTTATCAGGCCTTCAGGATTGCAACAGTTTACCTGTATGCTATAAGAACTATTTGAAGAAGTATAGCCGATATCTTCATGAATAAGAAGTTGATGCCTTACAATCCCCAATACCTTTCCGAACCCTGCAAGATTCATCTCTGAAGCAAGCTGCCTGGATCGGAACCCTGTCCCACGACTCATTTTGTTGTCAGTATCATCAATCCCAACCAGGAAAACCGTATTCATAGGTATTAACTATTACTATTTATAAAGGCACCTGTAGGAGGTATCTTCTAAGATCTTCACTTGAAACATAGACTAATTTTTTATGGTTAAATATAGTAAAGAATCATACTATTTTCTTATAAAACGTACACTTGCAGCTTTAAAACTTGCCCATATTTCCAGACCCGGTTTCAAATCCATTTTCTCCATGGATGATTTTGTAATCTGGGCTACAAGGGGCAGTTCAGAATCGATCTGAACTTCAAGGCCATACCGACCGGGGGATATATCAATTACTCTTCCTTTGAATTGATTAGCCGCACTGGTATTTATCTCCTTCTCTGATAAAACAATGCTTTCACAAGGAACAACTACATATCCCTGTCCATCAGTTTTATCAGTGCTAAGACAGATAGGGACGCCGTCCTGGGTCCATGCTATCACCTGATCCAGTTTGTCATCCCTTCTTAACTTAACCATGAAATAGTTTCTGATACCCGTAAAATTGGCCACAAAGGATGATCTTGGCTCCCTAAGGATTTGCTCTGCAGAACCATATTGGATCATTTTACCTCCTTCCATAACTCCAATATGGGAAGCCACATTGACTGCCTCTTCAAAATCGTGAGTTACATGTAGGATAGTATTACCTTCCCGGTTAAGCCACCTGAGAACTGAGCGTATCTCCTTTCTTAGCTTGGCATCAAGGGCACTAAGAGGTTCATCCAAAAGAAGACATGCCGGTTCACGTGCTAAAGTTCTTGCCAAGGCTGTTCTTTGTTTTTCCCCTCCTGATAAACCCTTTGGATAGCGCTCGAGGATATGACCAATATCTAATCGATTTGCAAGCTTTTCTGTTTGCACTCTGATCTCATTTTTCTTCAATCCTGTTCCCTTCAATGCATATGATATATTTTCATAAACTGTCATGTGGGGGAACAATGCCTGATCTTGAAATACCAGCCCGAAAGGTCGCTTTTGGATCGGTAGGCTATCCACCTTAATGCCATTCATTTCAACCGAGCCTGAATCAGGATCCAGCAGTCCGGCCATAACCTCCAACAACAAGGTTTTTCCGGAACCTGAATTTCCGAGAATAACAACATAATCTCCCTTTCCAATATTGAGCTCATCAATATTCAGTTCGAATCCCTTGAACGATTTCTTTAATTCCTTAATTTGTATCATCCATTTTCTCCTTTGCCAACATTCGTAAAAGAATGAAAAAGATCAGGCAAACAGCAATAAAAATTGCTGCAACCGGTTGTGCAAATTCTAATCCATAAGCCCCAAATCTTTCCCAGATCAGGATAGGTGTTACCATAGGATAATAGGCAATTATCACAATAGCACCAAACTCACTCAGCCCACGAGCGAACATCAACACCAAACCAGATATTATAGATCTTCCTGCGAGGGGCAGAGAGATTGTGAAAAACACTCTGATGGGAGACGCCCCCAGAACCATTGCTGCCTTTTCTAACCTAACCGGAACCATATAAAATCCATCTCTGGCAGAATTTATCAAAAAAGGTATGCTTACATAAGCCATTGCTATTCCAATGCCTAATGGATGCCCAACAAAATCCAGCCCAATAGAAGAAGCTACTTTTCCAATTGCTGTATCCCTTGAAAGAAATCCAAGAAGAGCAATCCCTGCAGCTGAATGAGGTATCACAACAGGCAGGTCAATTACTGATTGAACTATTCTTTTTCCTGGGAATGATTGCCGTGCCATAATATAAGCCAAAGGCACTGCACCCAGAGCAAAAACGCTTGTTGCAACAAGCGAAACCCATAAAGTCAAGCCTATAGAACGACTAACCTCAGGATCCCTGGCGGTTTCAAAATACTGCTCAGGCATAACACTGAGAAAGATCTTAACCAAAGGGGCTAAAATAAAAAGGAGAACAAGACCTCCAAGAAAACTTAAAACATACCCAAAAACAGACTTTCTCATAATAAAAGCTGCAAGTTAAAACATCTTATTTACATAATTCGGGGTTGGAGATAGAGGCTGGTGATAATCTCAGTTCAATGACTTTTTGACCAGCTTCCTCAATTATCCGTAGGCCCTTTTCAGTATCCACAATAAATTCCGCAAATTTCCTCCCAAGATCAGGGTGTAAACTATTCTCTGGCAGGGTGAATCCATAGATCATTGCCTGACCTTGCATCAATAATTCTGAACCGGGTGTCTTTCCTGAAATTTTAACAGTCGCAGTAGAATAGAAATCTCCCAGATCCGGATTACTTAGATTAATACTATCTGGCAACTTTATAAAATTCAAACCGTGCTGAACTGCCACAGAGGAATAAATAAACATATAATCTATGGTATTTGTCTCAAGAAGAGCAAGCAGATCAGTTTCTTTAGGCCGAATAAACCGATGATCCTTTGACAGTATTTTATCCAAGTCCACTCCATTGGGATAATATACATCTGCAAGCTTTAATGTCAAAACACTTCTATAACCGCAAGGGTCTGAATCAGGATTACTTCTTCCTAAGCGTACATCATCCCTGGATATTATTTCAAACCAGTTTTTCTCCGTAAACTCGTCTGAATATGTGGATTTGTCGGTATATGCCAAACATAGTTCATTTGATGCCAACTGAATGGCCCAGCTTGCGTGATCGGGGATTAATAATCTATCAATCAATTCGCAATCAGCAAGGGCTATCACATCACAGTTGCGCTTAAGATCAGTAATCTTCCTAACGCAAGCTACTGACCCTGTCGCTTCAAGCTGAACCTCTACTCCGGGATTCTGCTTTTCAAATTCTTCCGCCATGATCCTAAGTGGAACAGATAGGCTGCCGGCATGAAAAACGGTTATTACCTGATCATCTTGGATATTTTTGCCGGAATTATGACATGCAGGCAGATAAAAACAGACTATTGAAAGAAGGACAGGTAGTACAAATACTTTATTATCAATGAATTTCATATTGCTATCGGATGGAATATTGTACAAATATACAAGCTTGTAATTTAGATTTATGATTCCACTGCTACAGTTTTGGAGGATTCTAAACCTGATAGTTCAATTTCATCCCTTCCCAGTTTTTCCATTTGCCACCAGAGAAAAATTCCGGTGATAAGAGCTGAGCCAAAATCAGATATCGGCGTTGCCATCCAAACTCCGTTTAAACCAAAGGAACGTGGAAGAAAAAACAAAAGAGGAGCCAGAAGTATAAGTTGGCGAAGAAGAGTAAGAAATGTTGCCAGCTTAGCTTTTCCAATCGACTGGAAGAAATTTGAAGCAACTATTTGAAATCCCACAACCGGCAGTGCAAGTGCAAAAATACGAAGCCCGTTAATAGAAAGGTCAAATAATCGCTGATCATCAGTATTAAACAGGCGCACCAGTTGACCAGGAATAGATTCCACCAAAATTGTACTGAAAATTGCCACAGCCGAAGCTGCAATAATTCCAAGTCTTACCGTTTTCTTAACCCTTTCATAATTCTTTGCTCCAAAATTAAAACCTATTATGGGCTGCGATGCCATATTAATAGCAACCATAGCCATAACAAGTAAATTAGATACTGAGAAGATAATACCTAGCGCACCAACAGCCAGGTCTCCTCCAAATTTTATGAGCTGATTTGTATATAGCCCCATTACAAAACTTGCTGCAATCTGCATGGAGAAAGGAGCCATACCTACTGCCACAATTCTCGAAACACTAGACATTTTCAACTTAAGGTTCTTCAACCTCAACTTATTGACAGATCGAGGACCTATGAAATGAGCTAATACCCAAACATTTAAGCCCATCATGCTGATTATAGTTGCATAAGCAGCCCCCTTGACACCCAAATCCAAAACAAAAATGAAAATTGGATCGAGCACGAGATTTGCACCTGCACTAAGCAACATGCTATACATAGAAATTTTGGCATGTCCCTCAGAGCGAATAATATTATTCATACCAAAACCGATTACCTGAAAAACTGTACCTAACAGAATAATATCCAGATAGTCATGAGCATAAGCTATAGTTTCTTCAGTAGCTCCAAAAAGATTCAGGATAGGTGTTTTTATCAGGAAACCCAGGATAGTAACCAAAATTGACACCAATATCATCAACACCAGACCATTGCCAAGAAACCTCTCAGCCTTACTATGATCCTTCTGTCCCATGCTGATTGAAATATTAACGCCAGCACCGATTCCCAATAGCATCCCAAAAGCCATCACAATCAGCATAATAGGAAAAACAGCACTTAACCCTGACAGGGCCATAGCACCTACTCCCCGACCAATAAAGATCCTATCGACAATATTATAAAGTGAGTAGACGACAACTCCGACGAAGGCAGGAAGGAAATATTTCCACATCAACTGGCCAATTGGCTTCTCTCCTAATTCCCTCGATTTTTGGTGATCCTCTTCAGCCATACCCTTATTCGTCCTAAATAAATTTGAGGGCGCAAAGGTAAAAAAAAGGCCGACACAAAGGTCAGCCTTTAAGCATAAGGAAATTCGTTATTTTATTGAAATGGCTTAACTACTTCCAGTACTTCTGGCATGTCCATCCCTATTTTCTTCAGGAATTCAATTGTTGGAACCCCATTACTATTCCATCCCCTCCTCTTATATACAGCATCAAGTAGTTTTTCATAATTTTCTTCCCTGTGTTTCCTCAAGGCTTTATGTCTTTCATCAACACTCATGCTTTCAACATCAAGGCCAAGTTCATCCTTTAGCTGCTTGTCATAACGCTCAGCCCTGCTTTCATACTCCTCACGTGTAACAGGACCTGCTGCTCTGAATGGTTGAGCATCCCATTTCCTGACTCCATAACCACGGCGCAGATTAAAGATTCGCTGGAAGTTATACACTCTCTCCGAATCCTCAATCATTCTTACATTATCGAATTCACGTCCTGTAACCGATTTATAAAGAGTAACATAATTATCAACATGTTCAGGAACTTTTGCAGGCTCATCAGTCTCAGCATTATCAGGTGGCTCAATATCATTCCATGGGAGTTTGCACAAACCTACCAATCCGAACCAGGTTCTAAACATTGGAAAATAGTGAAGAGCCTCAGCCTTATTTTCGAAAGTAGGAATCTGGTTATTAACCATATCCATGAAGATCAGCCAGGCTTCATCATGCTGGGGTCCTTTGTTAGTAATAGCAAATCCCCCTTGTTGAGCTAGGGACTCTTTTGAAACATACTCAGAATATTCCAGCCCTTTATTTTCCATTCCTATATCTGCAAGGAATTTTGGATCTCCACCGTATTCCTTCTCAAATATCTCCTTCATCTTCCTGATTCCATATCCGGCTGTCAATCCAAACCCTTCTCCTCTTGCACATTGGTGAAGTAATTCAATAGCTGCATCTTTATTTCCAAAATTTAGCTCCAGACCACCGGTTATTTCCTTATTGAGAATCCCAGCTTCATAGCATTCCATAATAAAAGCTAGCAATGTTCCCCACGAAATGATATCCATTCCATAAGTATCACAATAAAAATTGGACTCAATAATGTAGCCAGGATCAAAAATACCACAATTGGATCCTAAGCCGGCAGCATTTTCATATTCAGGTCCATCAACTATTACTTCCTGCCCTTTGTATGGTCCTGTACCCACAATATAATTGCTCACAGCCTTTGCGCATGACATATTACACCCAATCCAGCATCCATCAGGTGTTCCCTGGTGAAATAACTTCTTCCAAACCTCCGAATCAATCTTAGGCAAATCAGGATGCTTACCAAACCTATAATTATTGACTGGAAGAAGATCATAATTGTCCATAATCTCCATCAGGTGAGCAGTACCTTTGGTCCTCATCTCGCATTGCTCCTCGTCCAGGTCTCTCATTTCCTTATTGAATCGCTTCCCTCTTTCCATAATTGCCGGAAGATCCACAACATTATTAAGGTTACCCTTTACTCCTGATATTTTACAAACCAGAGCTTTGACATTTTTATTGCGAAATACTGTACCCGTTCCGCCTCGTCCAGCCTGCTTCAGTCGAACTTTTCCTTTCTTCTTATCATAGAAACTGAAATTCAACATTCCAACCCAGGAGTGATCAGCAGCCTTCCCTGAAGAAACCACCGAAACATTTCCAAATTTCTCATCGTCGGCATACATTTTTGTTAGTGTTTCCGACAATTCATGACTATCCATAGGTTCCATTGGGGCTTCCTCAATACTAACCTGCCCATTCGTTCCATCAATAACAACTATGACATCACTTTTTGCTTTTCCCTGTAATTCAATGGCATCAAATCCGGAGAATTTAACGAATGGCCCAAAATAACCACCAGCATTCGAATCTGTAACTGAACCGCTTGCCGGAGAAAGTGTAACAACTAAAGATTTCCCGGTTCCAGAATACTGAGTAATTCCACCTATTGGTCCCGATGAAATAATAATCTCATTCTCAGGATCATCCCATTTTGTTTCAGGAGTAGTGGCATCCCAAAGAAGTTTCAGACCATAACCCTTACCTCCAATGAACTTCTCTTTCATGCCAAGCTCTACATCCTTGATCTTGAATACATTTTCGTTAAGATCAATATATAGGATCTTATCCGTATAGCCCTTATCCAAAGGAGTAACTTGATAATCAAGCTTGGCTAGAAGCTTATGAGCTTTTTTCATTTTTTTTACATCCATTTTCTTAAATTTTTGATCATAACACATGCAATACAAACATATGAATAATCTTGAATTCCCGACAGACTTTCAAGATGATTTTAATCATTATACCAGTAGTTTAAATGAAACTCATAGCTTGAACATAAGGATAAAGAATTATATTTGAGCTACATGAAATTTTCCGAAATCCAAACAACTCTTAAGTCAAAAAAAATAGGTATTGCGGGTGCGGGAGGACTTGGATCCAATTGTGCTGCTGCCTTGGTCAGATGCGGCATTGGCAGCTTGGTTATTGCAGATTTTGATTTGGTTGAGGAGAGCAACCTTAACAGGCAGTTTTATTTTTCCGACCAGATTGGGATGGCGAAAGTTGATGCACTAAAAGAAAATCTCTTAAGAATTAACCCCAGGCTTGTTGTAAGCTCTCACATTATCAATCTGAATCCAGAATTTATAGCAAAGATCTTTAAAGATGTTGATATATTGGTAGAGGCATTTGATCGTGCTGATCAAAAAGAAATGCTAATTGAGACGGCAATGGAACAATGGCCTGAAAGACCGCTGGTGGTTGGCTCAGGAATGGCAGGTTTTGGAAAAACTGACTCCCTTAGTACAAAAAGATATGGAGAATTGTACATTTGCGGAGATGGGAAAGAAGAGATTGGACCAGAAAATCCACCTCTGGCCCCACGAGTTGGAATAGTAGCCCACATGCAGGCAGATATAGTATTAAGCATTCTAATGAGTAAGCGAATAACCGAGTAACTGAGTAACCGAGTAACCGAGTAACCGAATAACTGAGTAACTGAGTAACCGAATAACTGAGTAACTGAGTAACCGAATAACAAAATAACTGATGGAAAAAACTCAAATCATTTTTGTCTTATTAATGAGTCTGTTGTTAAGCTCTTGCTCTTCGGGGAAAAAATCCCTGGAGAGAGGCAACTACTATGAGGCTGTAATTAAGTCGATTGAAAGGTTAAGATCTAATCCGGATAACAAAAACGCAAAGCAAACCTTGAAGGATGCCTATCCTCTTGCAATTGAAACGATGACATCAGAAATTGACAATCTGCTGATTGGGAATGAACACTTCAAATATGCAGAAATAGTTGACAGGTATGAGAAAATCAATTCTATGGCTGGGGAAGTAAGGCGAAGTCCGGCAGCCAGATCTCTGAAACTTAAGATTGAAGAATACACTTCTCAACTGGCTGGGGCCCGCTCAAAAGCTGCAATAGAGGCCTACAATACTGCTGAAGGATTACTGGCAAAAGGAGATAGACTATCGGCCAGAGAAGCATATTATCTATATAAAAACTCGAATAATTATGAGAGTAATTTCAAAGATGCTTTGAAAAAAATGGATTTAGCCAGAGAGCTTGCCACATTATTTGTTGTCGTTGAGAACATCTCTGTACCTGGCCTTTACAAAATTAATGCAGAGTTTTTCCAGAATCAGATCATCGGCAATTTGTCAAAAAATTATGCAAAAGATTTTATTGTGTTCATGAACCCAGCAGAAGCAAAAAACCTGAACCGGGCAGATCAGATAATAATGATGCGTTTTGATGAATTTGTTGTAGGCTCTACCAGGGATAAGGAAGTGGTTAAAGAACTTACGAGCAAAGATTCTGTGAAAACGGGAACAGCTACAATAGAAGGTAAAAAAGTAGATGTATATGATAAAGTCAAGGCAAAGTTTACAAACCATTCAAAAGAAATAATCTCATCAGGAGTACTTGATGTGAAAATAATTGATGCTGCAACTGAAAAATTACTTGGCAACAAAAAATTTCCCGGTAAATTTGTTTGGGCAAGCGATTGGGCAAGCTATAATGGAGATAAAAGGGCCCTCAATGCTGAGCAATTAAAACTGAGTAGAAGAAAGCCATTAATGCCTCCTCCTCCACAAAATCTTTTTATGGAATTTACCAAGCCCATTTTTAACCAGACCAGATCATACCTGAAAAATTTTTATAGAAAGTTTTAACACGAAATGATAATCAATTTAAATAACCGTTTGGAAGAACTACCCGGCAACTCTATGAGCATTCGGGACATTCTCAAACACATGAGTTTTACGTTCCCACATATCATCGTTAAACTTAATGGCCAATTAGTAAAAAAGCCATCCTATGATGATATAATGGTAAATGACGGAGATGTTCTTAATGCTATTCATCTAATAAGCGGAGGTTAGGGTTAAACGCTTTCATACTGATCAGAATCTTCGCGGTGCTGCATTCAAGGGTTTTTTCATCTGCGAATGCAGCACTTTTATTTTTTATGCGTCTTGCTAATGAATATGAATATGAATATAAGATCCACAAGGAAGATTGTTCACGAAGATCTGTTAAACATGTGCAAAGAGAGAGATCCTCAAGCACAAATGCAGATTTACAAACTTTACTACAAAGCAATGTATAACACCAGTTTATATATAGTAGGTGACGCCGCAGAGGCAGAAGACATAATGCAGGAAGCCTTCCTCAAAGCTTTCGATATGTTGCCAAAGACCGATCTTACTTTAGGTTTTGGAGGCTGGCTAAAAAAGATTGTAGTAAACAAATCACTGGACCTAGTCAGAAAACGAAAAATTCATTTCGAAGAAGTTGATGAATTAAAAGACGATAGAATTGATGAAAGTTCAATAGAGGAAAATGCTGAAAGCATAAGTGAGAAGATCAGAATGGTGAAAAGAGCAATGTCTAAACTACCGGAGAAATATAGGACTGTGCTATCCTTAAATCTGATTGAAGGTTATGACCATGAGGAAATCAGCAGTTTACTCGGTATAACAACATCAACAAGCCGTGCCCAATTATCAAGAGGCAAACAAAAATTATTAGCCATTTTAAAGAATTAAGCTGTGGATAAAATTGAAAAAATGATTAAGGAAAATAGAGATCTATTCAGAGATCAAGAGCCGACAAGCGGTCATTTTGAAAGATTTGAAAGCCGCCTAAAAAGGCAAAATGGTAGACGAAAGACCATTAAACTTACATACAGAATAAGCCGAATAGCAGCAGTTGGCTTATTAATGCTGATGTCATCGATGTGGGCATATAATGAATTCATTAGTCCTGAGAATAATTTCATGAACCTCGGAGATGTAAGTCAGGAATATCAGGAAGTTGAATTCTTTTTCACCAGCCAGATAAATTCCAAATATGAGGCATTAAAAGATTTCGATTTCTCAGATGATGAATCTTTTAAGGATAATATGCTTCTTGAAATTGATCAGATGGACTCTGTTTACATACAGTTACAAACAGAATTAGGAACAAACCCCGGAGATGAAAGAATCGTTCAGGCAATGATCAGGCATTACCAAACTAAACTTAGTGTGATATCTGAAATTCTTAACAAGCTGGAAACTTATCAGGAATACAATACTTCTAAAACAAATAATCAAAATCAGTATGAAAGCGTTAAATTGTAAAATCAAAATTTTTCTTGTGGCATTCATTTTGGCCGGCACTGGCCTTTTTGCCCAAGATGCAACAAAGGAGCTCCACGAAGAGTTCAACACAAATAAATCAACGGTACTCAACATCGATAGCAAGTTCTGCAACCTTACCGTAAATAGCTGGGACAAGAATAAAACCGTAATCGATGTTACTATTGAAGTCACTCATTCCGATGAAGCCGCAGCTAAAAAGCTCTTAAAACAAATTACGGTTGATCTGGAGAAGGTCGGCAATGAGATAATGATTAAAACCAACCTGGATGACGATTTTAGCAAAGGTGTACAAAAGATTGTCCGGAAGTTTTCTATCACTATTGTAGTAAATGCTCCATCATACATTAACCTGGAAGTTGATTCCAAGTTTGGAACAGCAAGCTTTGGGTCATTTTCAGGAGAAGCTGATTTCGAAAACTCTTTTAGCGAAATTGAAATCGAAAAACTATCCGGCTCTAAGATATCTCTTGAACTTAATCAGGGGGACCTATCTATCGGGGAGATTACTAATGCAGATATAGATGTTAGTTTTGGTAAGCTGACTATTATGAAGGCTGGCAATATTAGTATTGAAGTTAATCAGGGAGATGCTTCGATTGGCAGCGTAATAAATCTCTCAGCTGAGGTGAATATGGGTAACCTGATAATTAAACATGTTTATCCATCATTCGAAACCATAGATATTGAAATGAATGCAGGTAATGTTAACCTGGGAGTTGACAAAGATGCCGGATTCTCCCTGGAAGCAGAAATGAAAATGGGAGATATAGATATACCTCATGAACTGGGCAAAATGAAAAAAAGCCAATCAGGAATGAATACCAGCTTTGAAGGAAAATATGGAAATGGCAAATCCTCAATCAGCCTGGAGGGTAAACTTGGTAACATCGAATTAAAGTTGAAATAGGAATAATATTTCATTCATACCATTAAACCCCCTTCACAAATATGGTGAAGGGGGTTTTTATTTATTTCCTGATTAACAAAAGATGCAAAAGGTTGTTATATGTATCAAGACATAAATAACAACAATCATGATCAGTATATCCAAGCCACCAAAGGCACAGAATGAAGAAATTAAATCTTATGCCCAAGGGACCGACGAGCGTAAACGACTTAAAGAAACAATAGAGAGTTTAAAGAGCAAAAATATTGAAATACCGATGATAATCGGTGGCAAGGAGGTTAAAACAAAAACACTGGAAGAGATCAGACCGCCTCATGATCATGCTCAGGTGTTAGGAAGATACCATATGGGAGATAGCTCGCATATCATAATGGCTATCGAAGCATCTTTGAATGCTCGTAAGGAGTGGTCAAATACCCCATGGGAACAAAGAGCTGCTATTTTCATGAAAGCAGCCAGCTTACTATCCGGGCCTTTTCGTGAGAAGATAAACGCGACAACAATGCTTGGCCAATCCAAAAATATTTTCCAGGCAGAAATTGATGCTGCATGTGAATCAATTGATTTCCTTAATTATAATGTTGAATATATGGCTGAGATCTATTCGATACAGCCAGAATCGTCAAGATATACCTGGAATAGGCTGGAACAAAGACCTCTGGAAGGATTTGTTTATGCAATCAGCCCATTCAATTTCACTTCTATCTCTCTTAACCTTGCTGCTGCACCGGCATTAATGGGAAATGTTGTTGTTTGGAAACCATCAAATACCCAAATATATTCAGCCAAGATATTAATGGATGTTCTTCGGGCTGCAGGATTGCCTGATGGTGTGATAAACATGGTTTTTGCCCCTGGAGCCGAAGCAGCTGAAGCTGCACTGTCTCACCCCGAACTAGCCGGTGTTCACTTTACCGGTTCAACCGGGGTTTTCCAGTCAATATGGAATAAGATTGGAACAAATATCGCTTCATACAAATCATTCCCAAGAATAGTAGGTGAAACAGGAGGTAAAGATTATGTATTGGCTCACTCCTCGGCGCGTCCCCTGGAAATTGCAACAGCAATCTCAAGAGGAGCCTTCGAATATCAGGGACAAAAATGTTCTGCAGCCTCAAGAGCATATATTCCAGCTAATCTTTGGCCTGAAGTTGAATGTCATTTACTCGATGATTTAAGACAATTCAAAATGGGAGCCCCTGAGGATTTCAGCAATTTTATTAATGCTGTGATTGATGAAAAAGCCTTTGACAAACTTGTAGCTTATATCGAAAGAGCTAAAAATGACCCCGATGTAGAAATTATTGCAGGTGGCAGGCACAATAAGGGAAAAGGCTACTTTATTGAGCCTACAGTATTCCTTACTAAGAACCCTAATTACGTCACAATGCATGAGGAATTATTTGGGCCAATTATGACCATCTATGTTTATAATCCTGATGAATTTGAAGAAACTATGGAAATAGTTGATAAAACTTCTCCGTATGGGCTCACCGGCGCAATTTTCGCTACAGACCGCTACGCAATTGAGCTTGCCGGAAAAGCACTAGTAAATACTGCAGGCAACTTCTACATCAATGATAAGCCAACCGGAGCTGTAGTTGGAAAGCAACCTTTCGGGGGATCCAGAGCATCAGGAACCAATGACAAGGCCGGATCAATGCTAAACCTGATGAGATGGGTATCCCCAAGAACAATCAAAGAATGCTTTCTACCACCAGTCGATCATCGCTACCCTTTTCTTGACGACTAACAAGTGTCGAAAGATTGATTTTCAATTATTGCTATTACCTTTGATTTGTGACGAACAAATCAAAGATTAGAATGCCAGAAACAAGAAATTGGCTAAGGCTGGATAATGCTGCCAAGATATTCCCTGTCATCAGTAATCGGGTGAGGACATCAGTTTTCAGACTTAGCTTTGAACTGAATGATGTTGTTAAAATCAAAGAACTACAGATGGCGCTGGATGAATCGCTTGATGAGTTCCCCTATTTCCGGTCTCAATTAAAAAAGGGTTTTTTCTGGTATTGGCTTGAGCCTTCGGAGGCCAGTCCTCGCATACAATTTGACCAGGGCCCTCCATGCAGATCTTTTAAGATAAAACATAGAAATCATCTCCTAATCAGAATACTGGCCAAGGATAAAATGATCTCTGCTGAATTCATGCATGTATTATGCGATGGCGGAGGTGGGATGCATTTTTTACAAGCCCTCATCAGAAGATATGGTAACCATTGTGGCTGGGATCTTGATGAAAAAAAAATCAAGCTAAAAGAATCGACCGGTGCTATTAAGGAACAGATGGAAGATTCATATAAAAAGCACTTCAATAAATACCTACCTAAACCAGACAGTCTGTCCAAAGCATACCATCTGCCATTTAAGATTGATAGAAAGCCCGTTTTAAAGGTCACTTCTTTCGAGACCAATACTTCAGAGATAATCAAGGTCTCAAAGAAATACAATGTATCACTCACGGAATTCCTGGCATCAGTATATTTATATGTACTACAAAGATTTTATCTACAATCATCTAAACGAGATCAAAGAAAAAAAGACTCTATCCTAAGAATCGAAATACCTGTAAACCTTCGAAATATAATTCCATCGAAAACCCTCAGGAATTTTGCCCTGTTCATCATGCCTGAAATTGATCCCAAACTTGGGGAATACAGTTTCGAGGAAATCACTCAGGTAGTACATCACTATATGCAGATGGAAACAGACAAGCGGCAAATAATGCGGATTATTCGTCGGAATGTAGGTGGAGAAAAGAACCTTATGGTTAGAGCAATCCCTCTATTTCTAAAGATCCCTGTATTGCTTGTAGCATTTAGCCTTTTCGGTCCCAATCTTTATTCTGGCTTAATAACTAATTTTGGACGATCGAATGTCCCAGCTGATTGTTTACCATATATTAACCGCCTGAGATTCTATCCCCCTCCTCCTGATCCAAAAATAAAAGTCAGCATGGCAATGGTTAGTCATGAGGAAAAGCTGGTTTTTAGCTTTAGTAATCTTACAAACACAATGAAATTTGAAAAGAAAGTTATTCGTTTTCTTCAAAATGAAGGACTAACTTTGAAAATTTTAAAGGCATAAAAATGACAGTGTGTAAAACATGTGGTGTGGAATTGGAGCAGGGACTCAATGTTTGTCCCCTCTGCAATGAAGGCATTCAAGAAGGCGAAGGAAGCTCCATTAAAGAAAAGGCATCATACAATCCGGGATATTCACCCTTAACCCGAAATGAGAAAGTAAGGATATTCTGGGAAATCACTACCCTTTTTCATTTCTCTGCACTCGTGGTTACCATACTGATCGACCTTATTACCAATAGCAACTTAAGCTGGTCGTTATATGTGGCAATATGTGTAACGGCATCATATATATACATAACACTTATAACCCTAACTTACAGCAAGCTTTGGATCTTTCTGCCTGGCTTATTGATAAACTCTCTCGGCTTCCTGGTTTTGGTTGATCTTTTCGACAATGGGATTAATTGGTTTATCAATCCCGGTCTTCCTCTTGCAGGATTTTTCGTAGTTCTATTAGGATTAGTTATGTTCTATGCCTTCCAAACAAAAGAAAAAGGATTTAATATAGTTGCTTTCGCGGCACTTGCAGTGGCAGCTTACTGTATCCTGGCAGAAACCTTTATTTCCTTTGCTAAGAACCATGAGGTAAGATTTTCATGGTCTGTAATAGTGGCTGCATCTTTATTGACGTTTTCCCTATTTCTCTTCTTTTTCCACTACAGGCTAAAAAGAGGTACAAGTCTTCGCAGATTTTTCCATCTATAAAATTGAATTAATTAATTTTGAAATAAATTATATCTGGTGAAGGGCAAAAAACTTATAAGCATTATCAAAAATAAATACCTGATAACCTTTCTGGCTTTCTTCGTTTGGCTAATAGTTTTTGATCAGCATAATCTTATTGATCGTTTTAAAACCAGGAAATATCTGCATAAGATTATCCAGGATACCACGCACTATCATGATAATATTATTAGGGACCAGGAAATTATTGATCAGCTGGAAACAAATACAGATAATCTTGAAAAATTTGCCAGGGAAAAATATATGATGAAGGCAGATAACGAAGATATCTTCATTATTATTAAGAAGTAAGAGTCAAATTAGGGATCTCCACCTTGCCAGGATGAGTAGTGAGTAGTGAGTTAAACGGATATCTGAATATTTCCTTTCGATTTTTCTGTCTCTCTCGCTTTTTTCAATAATTCCAAAGCACTCCCCTCCTGTTCGCCGGAAAAAGCTTCTTTACTCATTTTTACAAATTCTCCTCCCACCTGAAGCTTTGGAAAGCCCTCTGCAATCAATTCATTTAACAAATGGATTATCTGTAGTAAATTAATCTCATGGTAAATCCTTTTAACAAAAGGAACCAAAGCTGCTGATTCAGTATATGATAGCTGTATTTTATTATACCAATCCTGATTTTTTATTTGAATCCTGATTTTATCTGGCATGTTTTGAATCACCTGATCCACTTCGATCAGCGAATCGGGCATTCTCTCCAGTGAGCCTATCCATAAAAACAAAGGCTTAAGTAACTTGAAAATTTCGAAAGGATAAACTTCCAATCCTACTTGCTTTGACTTAATAAAACCATCAATAAACGGACCCGTTCCAAAAACGACCCTATCAGAAACCCGGGACGATGGATAAACATCCGTTGAATTCAACTCCCAGAAATCCCCGTGAGGCAAGCACTTCTGGAGAAAATAAAAATCCTCGCCAGCCTGTTGAGGACCCATTCCGCCAACCCTCACATAAACCATAGCCCTAAAGGCAAAAGCCGACCCAAGGGAATAGGAAACATATGGAAATCCCATATATTCCAAAAACATTTTAAAATATCTTAAATACAATTCATATTGAATGATAGCATTTCGATGGCTTTCATCCTCAAAAATATCACCCTCAACAGGATGTTCAAAATACAATGTACATCCTCCTGCTCCGGAATTGTTATTGAAAAATACGGATAATTCTGTCAGATAATCAACTTTGCAGGTAGTGTCAGCATCATAAGAAACTATGACTCCTTCCGGCCTATTCAGATGGCTGAAGCGTCTTATTGCCTCATCCATTCCAATTTTCCTGGCCATTCCCGGACCAGCTTTCTTACGGGAGAATGCTTTGGGGCAAATCATATGAATTTGAACATCCTCACGCTTAATATTTTCTTTGAAACGACCAACTTCATCTATAGTTAGCAGATTCTGTTCATGATGCTCCCTTTGGCAATCAACCGGCTCATTAATAACCAGTATTATTTCCCAATAAGATCCCGGAGGATCAGCATTAAGCAAAGAACTCAGGCTTGTCAAAAGCCCGGGCTCATTACAAACAGGAATAACTATTATTAGACGAAGATTCTTATTTGGATCAGGCAAAGCTTGAACCTGGCCTGTAGCATATCTATTAAGGTATTTATCAGCAAAACTCACTTGCCACTTTCATATCCGACATTTAGCATTTCAAGCACATCTCCTGTAATATTCATATAATCTTCAGCATGAAGGAGAACTCCTCCAAAGGCATTACTGAAAATCAATTTATATCCTTTGCTTTTATTATACTCTTCAATAACATCAATTACAGTATTATGAACCTTTAGATTGGCATCCTGTTCTTCTGCTAACAGACGGTTCTGCATATCATTTTGTAGGTTGATGAATACTTGCTGTTGCTCAGTTAATTTTTTCTCCTGCTCAGTTGCATCCCAGGAAGTAATCAATCCTTTACTAACTTTATATTGAAAATCTGCAATATCCTTCTCAAGTGTCTTACCCTTCGTTTCCAATTCACTCTCAAGGTTTTGCTTCCTCTTAAATAATTGCTCCGACATATCCTGGGCCATTTTGAAATGGGTCAGTAGTGAATCAATATATACATATGCAACATTCAGGTTGCCGTCCTGCTGAACATGCTCTTGAACACCTACATCCTTTAACTCATTTGAAACATCATTTTTTGGCTTACTGAAGTGAAGCACAAAAAGAATGGCTACAGCCACAATGAGAACACCATTAAGTACAAGCGAAATATTTTTCATAACTATCTAAATATCTGTTTTTTACATCTTCCTAAAAATTGCAGGACAAAGGTAATAATTTTTTTGAATTCACTAATCCATCCACGCCGGAAGTTCCTTTTCCTGAGGCTTTTTTCCATATAGCCAATTATCCATTTTTGCAGCAAAATGAAGGAAAATAGGAGAAGTCCTAATAAGACCGCGAACCAGACGATGCAGTAGGTTATCGGGATGTGAATAAGGGCATACCGAAATGCACCTGCCGCAATCTGTTCCCGATTTGCACCAATAAGTATAACATGCCTCCTGATTTATAACCCACTGTGTGGTTCCCCCTGATTCTTCAGGATCATTATGTGATATTGCCTGTGCAGGACATGTATCAGCACATTTTTTGCATATCCTGCAAAATTTCATCATTGATGGGTCTCGTTTAACATTGCTCAGATGAAGAGGCAAATCGCTTGTCACAACACCAATTCTAACTCTTGGCCCGAGATCGGGTGTCATCAATAAACTCATCCGCCCCAACTCTCCCAAGCCTGCATCCCTGGCCACTTCAGGACAACGGACCTGATATTTACCATCAATATGCGCTGTTGCCGGAAAACCAAGATTCCTGATGAAAGCAGCTATTTGAACTGCAATAGTACCTGCTCTTAAATACTGTGCTGATGATTCCATTATAACAGGGCCCTTTGGAGCAAACCTTACTCGATTAAAATCCATCTCAACAGTAAAAGCAATGGCATATTTGTGTTCATTAATTACAGGTTTGCCGTAATTATGCTCCCTTCCCCCTGTGTGATAAAGATGATGGGGTTTTAAAAGGGTAAACCCAATAGAATGGCATCCCATTTCCTTCGCCCATTCAGTTATAAACCCACTAATAGCCTTTGGATCTTGCGGAACAGGATTCTTGTTAAGCAAACCATCTGTCCTGGGGTGTAGACTCTCAACAGTAAAAAAAGTTGCATCTGCTGCTCCAAAAAGCCATGAATTATAAAAAGCACTTCCCTCCTTTAGTAGTCCGGGCAACTTCCTGAAACCATCGTCCGCCCTTTTATGATCTGGAAATTCCGCGTAATAAGAGTTGTACCTTTCTGTTCCAGGAACCAATTCTGCCCTCGAAAACATTATATTCCTCTCATCAATTCTATTAGGCTTCCCTCTTACCCATTCCCATTTTTTTGTTGGCCATGGAATAATAATAACTAAAGTAAAACCAATAATCGACATACCAATAATTGGTAATAAAACATCTTTAACGGCCTGCTCCGGCAAGATTATTACAGCACTTAGTATTAGAAGCCATAGAAAAATCACTAAAGCTATTCGCCTGGCAGCTCTGCTTTCTTTTTCAATAACAGTTTGAATATAAGCATACAAGAGGAAGACTGTTGGTATAATTATTAAGACTATTGAGATCAGGTTAAGAATATTCATAGTGTGTTTGTCAGGTCAAAGTAAAATTAGAAAATTAGTTAACACGAGTTAGAAATATTTTGGATTGGTGATTTCTCATTTTTTTTAATGACAAAGGTCATTTGACCTCCGTCCACACTGCTATACTTTTATTTCCTGAAAATTTCGAACAATTGAATCGTAAATCATGTATAAAATAAGTAGTCATCCCATACTGGACATCACCGAAAGGGAAGTTGTAGAATTTAAATTCGAAGGTAAAATTATTAAAGGAGAGAAAGGCCTTACCATAGCAGCAGCATTACATCAGGCAGGTTTTCCTGTTCACAGCCACAGTCTCAAAGGACGTAATCGTAGTTTGGAGTGTGGAATTGGCAAATGCGGTGCATGTGAGATGCTTGTTGACGGTGAGATAAAAAGAATATGCATTACTCGTGTTGATGGAGTCAAAGAAGTTTCTGAGGTGCCACATAACTTCAGGCCAATAAAAACACCATATATAAAAAATAAGGGCAACGAGGTTTTCAAGACTAAAGTCGCCATAATTGGAGCAGGTCCAGCCGGTCTGGCCACTAGAGAGATCCTCAATAAAAACGGAATTTGTAATATCGTTATTGATAATAATGACAAAATTGGTGGTCAGTTCCTGATGCAAACCCATCAGTTCTTCTTTTTTGAGAAAGAGAAGAAATTCGGAGGGATGAGAGGTTTTGATATTGCTGAAACACTTGCAGGAGAAGATCATAGTGGAATTTTTCTTAATTCAACAGTATGGGATCTACTGGAGGGTAAGAGGATAGCTGTAA